>JAUPLE010000882.1 GCA_030837085.1 Acidobacteriota bacterium
CAAACAGCGCCATGAAAACAAAAGATGGTATTATCACTACAACGACCACGGGAACATTCATGGGCTTTAAGGTTACCCATACTCTCCAGCAAAGAGGCGGGGAAGTGCTGAAAGACGAAATCGCCATGACAACACCTTCTAGGGGCCAGATAACGGTGAAAGGAAATATCCTCGACTCCATGACTAAAATTAACTACCAGACGTTTTTAAATGACTTAAAAAACGCGGGACTCGAAGTGATAAAAACCCCCCTCCCCGATGAAGGTATTATTAATGTCCAATTACGCGTCACCGGGTCTCTAGTCCCCGTGGTTAACCCGGACTTCCTGATCGGCTCCAGCAGCGTCGGCGCCGTGGACCTGGGAATGCCCGTTAAAAAAATGGAGTCGCTCCTATCCAGGAAGTACGAACTGGTTTTCAAACGACTGGCAGACGAAGGTACGTATTACGATACCTTCAAAGTACTTGGCCCCGGGGGCCATCCATTGTTTTATATAATCGGAACAAATGGGAAAGTCTCAGGAATCCAGGTGGTTAGCGAGAAATTTAAAACTTCACGCGGCGTTGGTATTGGAAATAAATTGGGTGAGTTCAGGATTTGCTATTTACAAAACGGGAAAATGACTGTCAGCAGTACCCTCGCAGGCAACCCCTTTGCTTCCATCGGAGGCATACATGCCCAGTTTTTCTTGCAGGGCCGGGGACTGAATTTCGCGAGCCAGATATTCCCGGATGACTTAAAAATAAGTGATATCCTGCTTGGAACTTCACCCTTTGTAAAATAAAAAAATAAACATTTAGAGGAGGATTTATGCGATTTTTACTGTACTCGATTCTTTTTGTTATCTACCTGTTTACAGCGGGCGCAGGGAACGCTTACGGAGCAGAACCACATCCCTTTACGGTTTATGACCTCTGGGCCATGGACCGCATTTCAGGTGAAAAAGTCTCACCCGATGGGAAATTAATCGTATTTGTACTGAGAAAAACAGACCTGGAAGCCAATAAAGGCCGCACCGACCTCTGGTTAATCGGCGTCGACGGCAAAGGACTTAAGCAGTTAACCACTGATCCTGCCGGAGATAATAGCCCATGCTGGTCCAAAGACGGCAAGTGGATTTACTTTCTTTCCACCCGTTCCGGTTCCTCGCAAGTGTGGCGTATTCCCGCGGCCGGCGGCAAAGAAGAAAAAGTAACCGATGAACCCCTGGATGTGGGCAACTTCATCCTCTCGCCGGACGGCTCAAATATAGCGCTTACCATGGAAGTATTTCCCGGTAAAGACCCGAAAGAAACCGTGAAACAATTGGATGAAATAAAGAACCGGAAAGCCACTGGCCGAATTTACGACCGCTTGTTTTTCCGGCATTGGGACTCCTGGTGCGACGGCCGGCGTTCCCATATATTCGTCATGCCCATTGCCGGAGGGGCCGCCGTGGATATCATGAAAGATATGGACGCCGATTCCCCGGTAAAACCCTTTGGCGGCGACGATGAGTTTACCTTTACCCCGGACGGCAAAGCCATTGTCTTTACCGCTGCCGACAACGGCAGGGAAGAAGCCTGGTCCACCAACTATGACCTTTTCCTGGCGCCCATCGATGGTTCCAAACCCTCCCAGCGCCTCACGGAAAAAAACAAAGCCCGCGATACCTCGCCGGTATTCTCGCCGGACGGGAAAACCATGGCTTACCGCGCCATGAAGCGACCCGGTTTCGAAGCGGACCGTTTCTATATTATCTTGCGCTCATGGGCCGACGGCAAGGAACGCGTACTGGCCGAAAACTGGGACTTTTCCGCCGATACCGTTATCTGGAGCCCGGATGGAAAAACCATTTATACCACTGCCGCGAACCTTGGACAGGAGTCTCTCTTTGCCATCGATGTCAATAACGGTACGGTTAAAACCGTGGTTAAAGAAGGCAAAGTGAATTCTTTCGCCGTAATCGACAAAGGCAAACGAATTGTTTACAATATGTCAAATCTAAAAACCCCGGCGGAACTCTATGCCATCGATGCCAACGGCAAAAATCCCCGGGCCATTACCGCCGTCAATGCCGAAAAACTGGCGGCAGTTAAGATGGGCGACTATGAACAATTTAGCTGTAAAGGCTGGAACGATGAAACAATTTACTGTTACATCGTGAAACCAGTGGATTTTGATCCCGCGAAAAAATACCCGATAGCTTTCCTTATCCACGGAGGGCCCCAGGGTTCTTTCGGCAACAATTTCCACTATCGCTGGAACCCCCAAACATATACCGGCGCGGGTTATGCAGTGGTCATGGTGGATTTCCACGGTTCCACCGGATACGGTCAAGCATTTTGCGATTCCATTTCCGGTGACTGGGGCGGAAAACCGCTTGAAGACCTTCAGAAAGGATTGGCCGCGGCCCTGGAACGGTATCCCTGGATGGACGGGAACCGGGTAGGCGCCCTGGGCGCTTCTTACGGCGGGTATATGATCAACTGGATCGCCGGCAACTGGCCGGACGGGTTCCGCTGCCTGGTAACCCATGATGGAAACCTGGATGAACGCGCCGCTTATTTTGATACCGAAGAACTCTGGTTCCCGGAATGGGACCACCAGGGCACACCCTGGGATAACCCCGAAGGTTATGAGAAACATAACCCGGTGAACTTTCTCAAGAACTGGAAAACCCCCATGCTGGTGGTCCACGGCGGCCTGGATTTCCGCGTAGTGGAAACACAGGGGCTGTCTACATTTAACGCGCTGCAGCGGAAGGGAATCCCCAGCAAGCTGCTCTATTTCCCGGATGAAAATCACTGGGTACTGAAACCCCATAACGGTATTCTCTGGCACCAGACAGTGCTGGCCTGGCTGGACCAATGGTTGAAAGATAAAAAATAAGAATCGCCTTCGGCGACCAGGAACCTTTTCGAGAAAAGGTTCCTGGACCCCCAAAAACTTTTGATAATGAAAATCTATGAAAATATC
>JAUPLE010000883.1 GCA_030837085.1 Acidobacteriota bacterium
CCGAGACAGTGCTGCGGGCCGTTATCGACAGGGAGAAACCCGTACATACATATTATCGGCTTGAGGTGGTTATGCCCACTATGCAAATCAATGTGCATTCAACAGTCGGTAAAGATACAGTAGTGGGGTAAGAGTGATTTTTTCTAAAGAATTGTAGAGAATATGGAATTTGTGATTGGAAATTTTATAAATAGGTATCGACATGCCCGACATGAGGAGTATGGGCATTGCAATTTTAAATCTAAATTCAGGAGGTGGGATTTTGGCAAGTGAAATAAAAAGAATGCGTTTTTATGACGGTCTGTTTCTTAAACAGGACGAATTCAAACTGGAACAAAATTACCATCGGCGTTTACACAGGTTACATAATTATTATCTTCATACCCACGGTATTGTTTCCGGCTTAAAAATTACGATCGGTAATACGGATAATACAATATTGGTTAAGGCGGGGATAGCACTGGACAGGTGTTTTGATGCGGAGAACGAAGAATTTATCAGTCGTGAAATATTCTTGGCTGGTGATACGGAAATTAATTTAATTGGAGAAAATGGGTATACAGTTGGCGATAGTGCTTATGTCTGGGTTACTTACGAAGAGAGAGTAACTGATTTAGATACATCTTGTGGGCCGGAACCCAAACACTGGATAGAACGGGCTGTAATAGGGCACTCGAAAACAAAACCTACGCATCAGGAAGAGCAATTAAAAATTATCCTGGGTAAGGTGAATATTACCGAACATAATCGTATCAATGCTGAAAACATTGTTGAGATCGAACCGAACGGTGATTCTCTTCGCGTTTATGCCGGTTTTTGCAGCAAAGAATTAGCCACGGATGTTCTTATATTAAAAGATGATGCAATTCCCAGTAAGTGGGCTTACCTCGATGGTAAGCTTTTTTTTGGCAGCAAGAACGGGATAAATGTGAAATCCGAACATACGAATTTTACCGGGGATGTGTCTATTGATGGTGTGCTTACCGGAAACATCAAGAAGGCTAATAATCCATCGGCCATTGATCTTTCATTTGCAAATGTGATATACCTGGACTGCCGGGAAGCAAATATCGGTGGCAGTATCACTGTTCTGAACGGAGTGCCGGGAACTATATATTATCTTATTGTCAAGTCAAATGGAATCTACTATAAGTTTACTAATATCAAGTGGCCTTCAGGTATCGATCCGATTCCATCTGCTGATGGGAAGCGGGATATGTATTGTTTTATTTGTGTTGCTCCGAATGACTATCTGGGTACTTTTGCTTTTAATTATACTTGATATCTCTTATTTTTTGCGGAGGATTAGGAAAATGGAAAAGATAAAACTTTTCATATATGATTCAAATGGCAAGGTAGTGGAAGAAAGAAATTCGGCAACTTATTTTGCTGTATTGGATGAGGTAAATGAAAGAAATCTAAAAGAACCTGATGATAAATGGCATATAGTAATGGGATTTTCCTTTCCACCCCCTGGAACTAAGTGGGATACAGGAAAAAAAGAATTGGTGTCAATGACTCTACATGAAAAAGCTGATATGGGCCTGGTTACCATATCGCCTAAACAAAAGATTGTAGGGGATGCGATAATACCCAAAACTACAAAAGAGTTGGTCGAAGATGGTTTGATAAAGCTTGAACCAGATGAAAAACTTTCTGAAGATGGTGGGCGGATCGTAAAAAAATCTGAGCTTGAACAGCTTAAACAAGGTGTCATTACCGTAGAAGAATTTGGTGATATTTATAAAAATAAGCTTCGCGCGGAAATGGATAAATTGCTGGAGCTGGTATTCAATAAGTACCCTTTTATAAATGATTTTCAAGAATTTTATGAACTGAAAGAACAGGTAATTGAATGGAATCTTTTGGATGAAACACAACGTGGATCTGCCTTAACCGATACTAAGGAGTTGCTCCGTTTCGCATATCTCTTCAAAGAAGCAGGCGCTGACTTGAAAGATATAAAAGAGTCAAAAGATAAAATCGGCAAGTTTGTAGATATTTTTATACGAGAATCAGGGGATTTTGAACAAAAGGTCGGTGAAATTACAATTGCACGGGAAGAAACTCATCATAAAATTGAAGTAGCGTTGAAATTAAAAACACCTGGTAAAATTTATAAAGCGGTTCAAGCGGCTTTTAACAAAACCCTTTGGCCCGTTATTTAAATAAAATAAGAGGTATTCAATATGATTATAATGCCGCAAATAAAAGAGCTTCAAAGAGGTGATCTTCGAGATGCCGTTGGAGATGGAAATACTGTCCTGGAACCCGGGGTTTACAGGAATATATCAGGTATTTTTGCAAAAGTTGAAGCGAATAACACAGAGGTTATCTGTGTTAATATGTTTGGAGAAATTGCCACAGGAGTCGCCAATGTGCTTCCGCCGGCGGTTAGTTATATGACAGGAGTTACTATCATACAAACTTTGAAAATGTATAATATTCCTGCCATGCCGCAATTAAATGCCGGGAATGGAGAACCTGGCGAAGGCGGCGGCGGAGGAGGAGGAAACTGGGGCGGCGGCGGCTCTGCTGGGGGAGATGGCAATAAAGGAGTGGACGGGAGCCGGGGCGGGGGTGATGGCGGTGGTGGAGGCGGCGGCGGCGTCAATGGAGAATCCGGTATCGCCGGTACTCCGGTCAAAAACGGC
>JAUPLE010000884.1 GCA_030837085.1 Acidobacteriota bacterium
TGTTCGTGGCGGATGAAGAAACCGGTTCCGGCTTCGGCGTCGATTATGTGCTGGAGAAACGGCCGGACCTATTCCAGGCCCAGGACCTGATCCTGGTTCCCGACTCTGGCGACCCGGAAGGTCTCACCATAGAAGTAGCGGAAAAATCCATCCTCTGGATAAAATGCGAGACAAAAGGCAAAGGAACCCATGCTTCAACGCCCGAGAAAGGGAAAAACGCCCATAAAGCCGCCGCCCACCTAATTGTAAAAATGAATGATTTATATAAGGAATTCCCTGGAAAAGATGATGTCTATGATCCGCCCATTTCAACCTTCGAGCCCACCAAAAAGGAGAAGAATGTCGATAATGTGAATACTATCCCGGGCGAGGATGTCTTATATTTCGATTGCCGTATTTTACCGTGCTATCCCCTGGAAGAGGTTAAAGCGAGAATCCGTCAATGGGCGGATGAGGTTGAAAAGGAATTCGGCGTGAAAATTACCTTTTCCTATCCCGCGGAAAAAACAGCGCCCACACCGACGCCTATCGATGCACCGGTGGTTGATGCATTGAAAAAAGCGGTAAATGAAGTCGCGGGTCATGACGCGAAAACTATCGGCATCGGGGGTGGAACAGTGGCTGCTTGTTTTCGCTATAAAAATCTCCCGGCAGTGTGTTGGTCTAACCTGGATGAATCGCTGCACATGCCCAATGAATATTGTAAAATCGACAATGTGATAACCGACGCCAGGGTCTTTGCTCACATCTTCCTGCAGGGGTAAAAAGTTTACTCTTGTCTTCGACGACCAGAAAACCATTTGAAAAAGGGTTTCTGGACTTCCTAAAACTTTTAACTATTTAATTTTTTTTATCAATTTAATATTGCCACCAGATGGTCAGGCCTGTGGAAGTAGCATCAGGGGCCGGGGCCGTATAATAAATCCCGTCGCCTTCGTGACCCGGGATCATTACCACCGCTCCGAAACCGGTGACTTCTCCGCCGTGGGAACGCTGCCACTGGTACGATGCGGATGAATTCGTCGCATAAAACCAGGAATCGAGAATACGGCAATTTCTACCCAGGTAATACCCGAAGATGTAGGAAATATCATCGTTAATGAACATCGTCGTACGAAAGCCGATGGCCTGGTGCAAGCCCTTGAATATTCTCCACCAGGGATCGGGCCAATTGGGTACTTCCATGGGGGACGGGATAATATCGCAGCCTTTTAAAATCAAATACGCCATCTGTCCGCCGGCATGACCGCCGTATCCGGGCTGCGCCCCATCATTCAAAAATACCACATCACAGCAATTACTCCGGGTAGTAAAAAGCCAATGGTTACCATGCCCTTCCATTAAAGTAATGTTGCAAGAATCCGCGAAAATGTTATCCTGCGTGGTAAACGCCCGCGGTTCATTCCAATAGAATTGAGGGAACGTGATGGCCGGGCAGCCGCCGCAATGCCCATTTTCCAGGCCCCTTTTAAAATCGTTGGCGTCATCCACCCAATCCCAGGAATCCTGCCGGACCACATAGCGGCCCACAGTAGGATCATCCGGGGCAGGCGCAGGCATTCCCGACACCTGGGCCCTGGGAGTCTCGGGTAAAGCCCTGTCTTTTACAGCTTCGAAAAGAAGTTCCGGCGGATTTTGCAGCGCTTCTACCACTCCCGCATAATAAACCTTTCCTTTGCTCTCGTCAGAAATAATATTCGCCTTGAATACGTAAGCCGGTTGAACAAATTGACCATCATTGCCAAAATAAACCAACTGCGGCGTCTCCACCTGTATCTCCACATTCCCCTGGAATTGCTGTTTTAAAATCTCCTCGATGCGCTTATAAACTTCATCATTGGAACGGAATGCCAGATTAGCAGATTCAGGCAGCAACTGGTTCCATTTCCTCTGGAAACCTTCTACATTACCGTTATCACCCAAATTGATGGTAAGTTGTGAACCGTAGCCCAGCACGCTTCGTCCATCAATGGACCGCTGGAACACTACGCTTTGCAGTTTCGGAGTGACAGCCCTTGTATTTCCTTGACCTTGCGCGGCCATGCCCAGGGTAATGACTCTTTTAGGGGCAAATTTGCTTACATCCTGCGGGATGAGTTTCATTTCCGCGGTGTAATTTGAAGCAATATTCATGGCAGCAGAGTGGCTTAATAAATTCACTTTCGACTTCTCAAGTTTCAGCAGATCGGGCATTAAATCCATGTGCCCGCGGTCCTCGTTTACCAGCAATTTCGTAAACTCCTTTTCTTTGCTGGCATAAACCTGGACCCTGGAAGGGGCCATCCTGGCCCGCAGCATGACCGGCTGGCTCACGACCGGTGTGACTTTAAACAAATGTTTCACACTTAATTTTTGAATTAAGTCCGGTTGAATATGCAGCGTTTGAACTTTGAAAATTTTCATTCCCTTGGGCGATTCAAGGGGGACGCGGTTTATGACGATCTTAGGTCCCATGGTAACAGGTTTGATTTTCTGGATAACCTGGGGATTAATTTTTTCGATTTTTCTCACCTGGCCGTTGACAATGGCAACTCCGTAAAAAATAACCGCCATCAACACCAGTAACGTGAATAGTTTAAATACTGGACGTTTCATGTTACATCTCCTTTGATTAATTTATGGTAATTTAAAGCATGGTACAGCAAGCTTTTTTTACAACTCCCGTCAAAAGTCACTTCACACGTTTTCATTTGAATGCGATTATAGGAATATAGGAATCGATTGTCAAGAAAAAAAATAAAAAAATCAACCGGCGATGGGTTCAACAATGACGGCAGTTCCATAGCACAGGACTTCCGAAACGCTCTGCATCAATTCCGTGGCGTCGTAGCGAATACCGATTAAGGCGTTGGCCCCCAGGTCATCGGCATGTTTTATCATCATCTCAAAGGCTTCGCCCCGCGTTTTCTCGCACAA
>JAUPLE010000885.1 GCA_030837085.1 Acidobacteriota bacterium
CCCAAATTATCAAGCATTCAAATAGAAAAAAAAGAATGACGTAGCCCTGGCCCTAAAGATCAGTAAAAAATTGTTGATTGCTAAAGTGGACCAGGTGACGGATTGCGGGAATACTGTGTTATTACAACTGATGATTATTCTGAAAAAGGGCAAAAATGCCGCTTTCAGCCAACGTACCGATATGCGGCGTATTCTAAAACACTGATCTCTTAACTCTAACCGATTGCGGAAAGCGCCAAACTCTCAAAGCCTTCTGGACAGTACCGACCCCTTGTGCAATCTTGCCGCTTCGGCGCACCAGGGGCAGGTTCTGTACAGCATCGATCCCTAAAAGCCGTGCGCTGTCCGGCGCCGTTAAGCCAAGTGCTACCACAAGCGATCCCGGATACCCAACAAATTCCAGCCGTACCGGCTCACGAATCTCTAATCTCTAAGCATGGTAGGGCAATTACGCGCCAAGCAAAAAATCCCCTCTTATCTAAAATTAGCAATTTGCTCGCATCCTTCCTATCCGTTTATCTTTTCAAGTTCTCCTTTGAAAGCCTTATGAACTATAAAAGTTATTGCATCTGTGTCCATATTTAGATGCATTGGTTTAACCTCTGAGTTAGAGCACTTGTCACAAATAGGAAGTTTAAAAGTAATAGAATTTTGTTTATACTCCATTTTTTTAAAAAACTTTACGATGTTGTTTATCGGGCTTAAAATATCCCCAATTAAAGGAATAGCGTTTAATATCTCCCATTCCCAATTTTCATCTTTTTTTTCAACTAGAAATTTGACGCTTCGTTTTGTAGACTGGCCGCACTTTATACAATTTTCGGGAAGCGTTTCATATGAAAAAAAAGTTGCGGTTGTTAGATTGGGATTTGCGTTTTTTGAATCATTGGGATCTTTTCTACATGAAGGGCATTTATTGTCACTCGTAAGTAATACCCTTGAAAAACAATGAGGACATTCTATTATCTCCGTTTTTTACTCCTTAATGATATAGCCTGGGAAGGGAATTTGAAATTTTCCTGATTCCCTATACTTTTAATTGTAATTTTAAACATCCGCTCCTTGGACCTTACCTTCACTCTTTTCTATTTTTAAGAGATTGGCCAGGTTTTTGTCTCGTTTAATAAGAACTGCCAAATGTTCGGTTTTCTTTTTCTCTTCCTGGGATAACAAAGGTTGAAGTTCAATGATGTCCAGGTTATCTTTTGGTCCGCCTGCCTTTAGTTTCATGGCAATGAGATATGGTTTTGGCAGTACGGGAAAGGGGATATCTTCAAGTGGTTCCGACATCTTTATACCTTCCACTTCCCACTTGTACCGTGGGATAATAAAATCGATCCTGGGATACTCGCCGGATTTATCCTTCAAGAAAATAATATCATAAGGAAACGGGTCATCGATCATCTTACTCCCTTCTACCCATTCGATTTCGAAGTTTCCCGGAACAGCCTGTTTGAATATTTTCAAGAATTCCTTTGCATTTTCTTGAATTTGCCCGGAATAGAGGAAAAAATCGACATCGGAAGTAGTCCTGGCAACCCCATGGGCAATCACCGCATAGCCACCGATTAGAACAATGCTGATATCGGAGGTTTTTCGAATCTTGTCTGCGATGTCATCGACGATTTTTAAGGTAACTTCGATAGATTTCATATTCCTTTACCCCTTTGGTTTTGGCTTTTAAGGCAATGATGTCATTAAAGACGGCGTTCATACGGAGAATTCGTTGTAATGGAGTTAGAGCCAGGAACTCTTGTTTCATTTCCTTTCTTTTTTTTTCTAAAGCCAGCGAAGACATTTTATCATCCTTTTTTAGTTTCGACATTTATAAAGTACCACTTCGCGGCCCAAATGTCAAGGTGGATTTTGCGTTTATTTAGCGGGCCGTTGGGGAATTAAAAGCCGGATAGGTCTTTAAGAATTCATCATCTCCCTGAAAATTTTATCGATCTTTGCGATGATATCTAACTCGGAATCGCCGGGTTCCACTCCCAGGTGGCTATTTTCAAGGGCTTGTGAAACAGCATCCATTTTTTGGGATAAAAACGCCATTTTTTCTTTTAATAATTCTTCATCCCCTGTTTCCCAATATTCGCCTTCATCGATAACTTCAAACAACTGAAAATATTTTCCCCCTAAATATCGTAAAAGTTTTACCAATGCAATATGTATATCCGCCGGCGCAAACTGTGTTTTCACAAACGCAAACGGTGGGTTTTCATTATCGAAAGGCTCCTGGCCAACCATCTCAATGGGGTCGCGAAGAAACCCGTTTTGATCGAACAAGAAACCTACCGAGGAACAACCGTTCGGCGCCTCAAGGTTAATCCCCTTCAGCGCCAGATGCCCTACAATTTCACACCCCTGGTTACTCACTTCTAATCGTGCATCGGTGGGCTTTTCAAAATCTTCGTCAATGATAGTATACGGCCATTCCATAAGCTCGGCGATTTTTTTTAATTCGCTGCAAAATGGTTCGATAAGATCGACTGATTTTAATCGACCCCGGTAATTGATTACAATTCCCATTTTTATTTAAATCCTATCGGAAATCATACCCTATTTTTCAAAAAATTACAAGCGCTGCCGGATTTTTTGGCCCTCCGTTTTTGTTGGCAAAAGGGAAAAGAATGCAGCATGTTATTACGCAGAAGTGCGTAATCGGGATAAAAATTGGGCGAACTTTAATCCCTGGAGTACAAATTTAAATCTCCCAAAATAGGTTTCCGGGAAAGAATTCTTTGTACTTCCTCTAAGGAGCCATTGACGCTTAAATTTAGCCATCGATCCTGGAATTTAAGCAGCGATGCTTAAATTTTGCCATCGATGCTGGAATTTTGCCATCGATCCTGGAAATTTACCATTGATCCTGGATTTTTGCCATCTTTGCTGGAATTTTGCCATTGATCCTGGATTTTTGCCATCGTTGCTGGAATTTTGAAGGCGATGGCTGATTTTTTCAA
>JAUPLE010000886.1 GCA_030837085.1 Acidobacteriota bacterium
AGGAGGATTATTGGCTGCAATTGTATAAGGGAGAAATTCCCCGGTTAAATGTGGTCGCTGACTATAAGCGGCCGGAAGTGTTTACTTTTGAGGGCGATCATTACGAATTCAAATTGGAGGGTGAGTATTCAGTTAAATTTAGGACCCTGGGCGCCCGGTACGGCGGGACTTTGTATATGAATATGATGGCGGTCTTGAATACCCTGTTTTATAAATATACCGGCCAGACCGATATCATTATCGGCAGCGGCATTGCCGGTAGACGCCACGCCGATATCCAGGGCGTGGTGGGCATGTTTGTCAATACCCTGGTCATGAGGAATTATCCCACCGGCGAGAAAACCTATGAGAACTTTTTACGGGAAGTAATTTCCAACAGCGTTATGGGTTTTGAAAACCAGGATGTCCAGTTCGAAGAATTGGTGGATAAATTGGAACCGGAAAGAGACCCTTCCCGGAACCCGTTATTTGATATTTCCATGGTGGTCCAGAATTTCAGGCAGAGCAGCAGACCACTCCAATTGGAAATAATAAATGAACATTACCCGGCCAACCTGTATCAAAACAAAACTTCCAAATTCGATTTGACCTTCTTCGTTTCAGAATTGGAAAAAGATGTGGATATCAACATCGAATATTATACCGGTATATTTAAAAAAGAGACCATCGAACGATTGGTTAACCATTTCCGGAATATCATTAAAGCCGTTATAAACAACCCTGCCATCGCGATTAAAGATATCGATATTCTATCCGAAAAAGAAAAAGAGCAATTGCTCTTTGAATTTAACGATACCGGCGCGATATATCCCGCGGATAAAACGATTCATGGGCTTATTGAAGAGCAGGTGGCCAGGACTCCGGATTATGCGGTCATGATCTATAAAGATCAAATATTAACTTATCAAGAACTGGACCGCCGGGCCAACCAATTGGCTCGTTATCTTTACGAAGCGAAAAACGTTCGAATGGGCGAACCCGTAGGGGTATGGATGTCGCAGCCGGTATACCGTCAGTTGGCTTTAGTTGGGATACTTAAAGCGGGCGGGGCTTTTGTTCCGGTAGATTCCGCAATCCCAACGAAACGAATTAAGTATATAATCGACGATTCCCGTGCCGGCGTGGTGATATCCGATAAATATCATTTAAGGGACTTAAACCGTTTGCAGTGGGAATGCGCTCACCTGCACAGCTATTTATGCTTCGACAGCGTGGATATTTATGCCGAGGAAGAACAGGAAACAAACCAATTGATGGACCAGGATCTGTGGCATCATGTGGGGGAAAGCGCCACGGATGAGATCACCGGCGGCGG
Source organism: Acidobacteriota bacterium (assembly GCA_030837085.1). Lineage (GTDB taxonomy): Bacteria > Acidobacteriota > Aminicenantia > UBA2199 > UBA2199 > JAKAGC01. The sequence continues at coordinate 1,316 of JAUPLE010000886.1, forward strand.
TTGGTTGAGCAGCTACACCGGCCTGCCTTTTTCCAGGGAAGAAATGGACGAATACGGCGATAATATTCTCAATAAACTGGAACCGCTGCTGCATCCGGGGATGAAAGTACTGGAAATCGGCTGCGCTTCCGGTATCAGTATGTTTCGACTGGCCCCTAAAGTGGGTTTGTATTATGGCACCGATCTATCCGAAGTTATTATTGAAAAAAATAAGCAAATAGTCCGGGAAAAAGGTTTCCATAATATTCAATTGGCCTGTTTGCCTGCCCATGAAATCGACCAAATCCCGATGAAAGACTTTGACCTGGTGATTATCAACAGCGTTATCCAGTGTTTTCACGGTCATAATTACCTGCGTAAAACCCTTCAAAAGGCCGTCGCGCTCCTGGGAAAAAAGGGATATTTGTTTATCGGCGATGTCATGGACCAGGAAAAGGAAAACGCCCTGGTCCGGGAAATGACCGCTTTTAATGAAGCCAATCGCGATTAAGGCTATACCTCTAAAATCGATTTTTCCGCCGAGTTATTTGTGTCAAAAGGTTTCTGGCATGATCTTCAAACCCAATGGAGCGAAATTAAAACAGTGACCTGTTCGGCTAAACAATACTCCATTGAAAATGAACTTACCAAATTCCGTTATGATGCCCTGCTGGAAATAAAGAAAACGAATATAAATGATAAAAACCGGCCCAAATTCAAATACCAGGATGATATGAGGTGTGTTTCTCTTTATGCAGGATCATGGCACGGATTAAATATATCTTCCGTAACTTCCGGCAATCTTGCTTATATTATCTACACCTCCGGTTCTACCGGTCAACCCAAAGGGGTTATGATCGAGCACCGGTCGCTGGTTAATGTGTGTCACTGGCATAACACTTATTATTCTTTCACCTCGCGGGACCGGGCGACGCGGTATGCCGGTTTTGGTTTTGATGCTTCGGTATGCGAGTTTTTTCCTTCTCTTTTGGTCGGTGCAGCGATTTGCATTATCCCGGAAGAAATCAAGTTGGATGTCGGGGCATTGAACCATTATTATGAAAAGAACGGCGTTACCCTCAGCTTCTTACCTCCCCAAATGGCTGAGTTATTCATGACCATTGATAATACATCGCTTCGGTTTTTAGAGGCAGCCGGCGACCGGTTAACAAAGTTTATTAAAAGAAATTATCAATTGGTTAATTGCTATGGTCCCACCGAGGATACAGTATGTACGACAGCCTACCCGGTCATGGGAATGAGCGACAATATTCCCATCGGCAAGCCGGTAAGCAATAATCAAGTCTATATAATGGATAGTGATAATAACTTGCAGCCGGTGGGCGTACCCGGCGAGCTGTGCATCGGCGGCGATGGTCTGGCCAGGGGTTATTTAAACAAACCTGAATTAACCAGGGAGGCTTTTGAAAAAGCCCCCCTGGACCCCCCAAAACTTTTGTTTATTCACCACTCACCATTAACCACTCACCAATCACCAATTTACAAAACCGGCGACCTGGCACGATACCTTATCGATGGCAACATTGAATTCCTGGGCCGCATCGATCAGCAAGTAAAAATCAGGGGCATCCGAATCGAATTGGCCGAAATCGAAAATCGATTGCGCCGGCATGAAGATATAACCGAAGCCGTCGTACTGTGCAAGAAAGAGATCGAAAATGATAAATATCTATGTGCTTATATCGTCGCCAATAAAAAAATGTCCATATCGGGATTAAAAGAATATTTAGCTAAATATTTGCCTACGTATATGATCCCCGCCCATTTTTCACTGCTGGAAAAATTACCTTTAACCGCCAGCGGCAAGATCGATAGAAAAGCCTTGGATTCAATGAAATCCGGTATGAAAGAAAGAGCAGCACATGCCGCACCACGAAGAGAAATAGAGAAAAAAATTGCCGATATCTGGAAAGAAGTACTGAAATTGGACGACGTCGGTATTTTTGACAATTTTTTCGACCTGGGAGGAAATTCATTAAATATCCTTACCGTCAATAATAAAATTAAAAAAGCTTTCGAAAGAGATATCCCCGTCGCAAAAATGTTTACTTATTCGACAATCCATTCATTGGCAAATTATATACACCCGGATGACATGAAAGATACCCTGACCGGCAAGATGGAAGCAGCAATAAAAGATTCTATAGGAAATACAGAAGCAGGATTGGAAGTAGCTGTTATCGGTATGGTGGGGCGATTCCCGGGGGCTAAAAATATAACGGAATTCTGGAATAATTTAAAAAATGGTGTGGAATCCATTACCTTCTTTTCAGATGAAGAACTGGAAAAAGAAGGCGTGGACCTGGATATATTAAAAAAACCTGACTATGTTAAAGCATCCGGGATACTTGAAGGAATAGAGTATTTTGATGCGTCCTTTTTTGGCTATACCCCGCGCGAAGCGGAGATCATGAATCCCGAGATGCGATTTTTTCATGAATGCGCGTGGGAAGCGCTGGAAGATGCCGGTTATAACCCTGAGTCTTATGATGGTTTAATCGGTGTTTATGCCGGGGCCTCTTCTAATTTTTTGTGGGAAGGAATTGCTTTATTAGCAGGGAAAAATAGGGAAATCGGGGATTTTGCGGCCGGCCACTTAGCATGCACTGATTTTATAACCACCATGATTTCCTATAAATTGAATTTGAAAGGTCCCAGTTCTTTTATTCAAACCGCCTGCTCAACGTCGCTCGTAGCGATTCATTATGCATACCGTTCTTTACTGTCAGGCGAATGCCATATGGCCCTGGCCGGCGGTGTTAAATTGAATGTAAAAAAACAAGGCTATCTGTATCAAGAAGGCATGGTGTCATCTCCTGATGGTCACTGCCGGGCATTTGATGCGCAAGCCGACGGGACCGTCTCTGGAAGCGGTATCGGCATCGTTGTCTTGAAACGGCTTAAAAATGCCATTGTCGATCGGGATAATATTTACGTCGTAATTAAAGGCTCAGCGATTAATAATGACGGCAGCAGGAAAGTCGGTTATGCGGCCCCCGGCGTTTTGGGACAGGCGGAAGTCATTCGCCAGGCCCAATCCATTGCCCATGTCGAACCGGTAAGTATCGGTTATATTGAAACCCACGGCACTGCTACCCCACTTGGCGATTCAATCGAAATAGAAGCTTTAACCCTGGCTTTTCAAACCGAAAAAAGAAATTATTGCCCCATCGGTTCCGTTAAAACCAATATCGGGCACCTGGATGCAGCCGCTGGAGTGGCTGGTTTTATTAAAACCGTTCTTTGTTTAAAGAATAAACAGATTCCTCCCAGTTTACATTTTAAAGAACCCAATCCAAAGATCGATTTCAAAAATAGTCCGTTTTATGTAAATAATCGATTGGCCGAATGGAAACGTAATGATTACCCCCGGCGGGCCGGGGTCAGTTCGTTCGGCATCGGTGGCACCAATGCCCATGTCATTTTAGAGGAATGGCCTTTAAATAACGTAAAAGAAGACGTAGGCAGGGAATTCCAATTGGTTTTATTATCGGCTAAAACTCAAAGGGCATTGGATAACATGACCGGGAACCTGGCCGCTTTTTTTAACGAAAATCGTGCTAACCCTGCGTTAAACTTTTCCCAAATGGCCTATACCGTAGCGGTAGGAAGAAAGCATTTTGAATACAGGCGGATGATGGTCTGCAAAGATATCGATGATGCCATAACCGTCCTTTCTACCCCCGGCTCCCGGAAAGTCCTTACTTTTTTTTCCAAAGAACAAGAAAGACCGGTTATATTTATGTTTCCCGGGTTAGGATCGCAATATGTCAACATGGGGCGCGGTCTTTTTGAAACCGAACCGGTATTCCGGGACAACATGAATCATTGTTTTAAAATCTTAAAATCAATGATCGACTATGATATCAAAGAGATTTTATACCCCGCTGAAGAAAATACGGAATCCCAGGGCAAGATCAATGATTTCGGGGTTGCGCAATTGGTCATTTTTATTTTCGAATACGCATTGGCCCAGTTGATGGGAAAATGGGGAATAACGCCCACGGCCATGATCGGTTACAGCTTTGGCGAATATGTCTCTGCCTGTTTAGCCGGTGTTTTTTCGTTAGCAGATGCATTAAAACTTATCGTCTCGCGGGGGAAGCTAATTAGCTGTTTAGTGGGTGGAGTGATGTTAAGTGTGCCCCTACCTAAGGAAGAGTTAATACCCATTTTAAATGATTCTCTCGCCATTGCCATCGATAATGGTCCTTCATGTATCATTGCCGGTCCCCGGGAAGCGGTAGATGCATTGCAAGAACAATTAAAAACGCGGCGCTGCATGTGTATGCCCATGGATTCCTCATATGCCATCCATTCTAAAATGATGGCCCCTGTTTTAACGGCATTTACAGGAATTGCCGGGGAAATTAAGATCGATACCCCCCGCATTCCTTATATATCAAATTTAACCGGCACGTGGATAACGGCTGACGATGTGTACAATCCATCCTATTGGTCCAGCCATTTAAGTCAAACCGTTCGCTTTGCCGAAGGCATTAAGGAATTACTGCAAAAGAAAAACGCTATTTTTATCGAAGTTGGGCCGGGCCGCGATTTAACCGCTCTGGTGGGACGTTATTTTGAGAACTCAGCGGGTGATGCTTATCATGTCGTCAACCTGGTTAAACCTGTTGAACAAGATATTCCCGATATTTACTACCTTTTAAATAAAATCGGTCATCTATGGCTTTATGGCGTTAAGCTGAATTGGGAAGAATTCTATGCTCAACAACCCAGGGGGCGTATATCGCTGCCTACTTATCCTTTTGAAAGGCAATATTATTGGATTGAAATCAATTCACTATTAAAGAACATCGATCAATTTGACATTTCCAGGGATAGGGACCTGCTGCAGAATATTGAGGGTTTGATGAAACCCGGATCGTTACCTACTTTACCGACATTACCTACATTAACCAGTGAACCGCATTTAGTTGACGCAAGCAGTGAAAAGCAATATACTCAATTTAAAACCAGGCCCGGTTTATTAAATCCGTATTCAGCTCCCCGTAATGATATTGAAGAAACCCTAACGCAAATTTGGCAGGGCTTAACCGGTTTTGAGCAAATCGGTATCGATGATAACTTTTTCGATTTGGGCGGCGATTCATTAAAAGGCATTAATTTAATATCCAGGATACATAAAGAATTAAATGTAAGGGTTTCGCTGCCGGAACTGTTTAATAAGCCAACGGTAAGAACTCTGGCAGAAATGATTGAGAAGTTGGCTAAAAGTAAATATTCGGCGGTAGAACCTTCGGAAAAGAAAGAATATTATCCTCTTTCTCCGGCGCAGAAAAGGTTATACATCCTGCACCAGTTGGATGAACAAGGGTTAGGTTACAACCTGCCGTTTTATTTTTTATTAACCGGGGAGCTTAATAAAGATAAATTTGCGGACGTATTCAGGCGTTTGATTGCCCGGTACGACATATTAAGAACCACATTTCATATGATAAACAATGAACCGGCGCAGTGGGTCCATGATGAAGCGGCATTTGAAATTGAAACAGAAGTTTTGGGAGGTCCGAACCGGCGAACCCTTTCTCAAAAGGGTTCCTGGCCGCCGGAGGCAATTATAAAATCATTTATACGTCCTTTTGATTTATCGAAAACTCCTTTGCTGCGGGTAGGATTGCTAAAAATCGAAAAAGATAAACATATCTTAATGGTGGATATGCATCATATTGTTTCGGATGGTGTTTCTATAAATATAATTGCCAACAATTTTATGACTTTATATCAAGGGAATGAATTGCCTGAAGTCCGAATTCAATACAAAGATTTTGCAGAATGGCGGTGCAGTCAAAACCAGGAAGAATTTTTGAAACAGCAGGAAGACTTTTGGTTAAATGAATTTGACGGGGAAATACCGTTGTTGGATCTCCCGGTTGATTATGCGCGACCTGCATTTCATAATTTTGAAGGGAGCCAGGTAAATTTTGAAATTGATCCAGGAACTACAGGAGCTTTGAAAGCGCTTATATCAGGGGCAGGCGATACGTTATTTATGGTCTTATTAGCGATATACACAATCTTTTTAGCCAAAATTACCAATCAAGAGGAGATCGTGGTCGGTTCTCCAACTGCCGGGCGTAGGCATGCCGATTTAGAACAAATCCTCGGTATGTTTGTTAATACATTGGCATTCCGGAATTACCCAAACGGGGAAAAAACATTTTCCGGCTTTTTGCAAGAAATTAAAGAAAAGGTATTAAAAGCTTTTGAAAACCAGGATTACCAATATGAAGACCTGGTGGAAAAGGTAGTGAAAACAAGGGATGTCAGCCGTAATCCGCTTTTCGATACCTTTTTTGCATGGCAGAACTTCGGCATCCCGGCGATAGAAATCCCCGGTTTGACATTAACAGATATTGAATTTGAGAACAAAGCAGCCCAATTCGATTTGGCGTTAAATGGAAACGAGGTGAACGGGAGGTTGTTTTTCGTTTTAGATTACAGCGTGGATTTATTTAAACGGGAAACCATCGAGCGTTTTTCAGCATATTATAAGCAAGTAATCCATGCAGTGGTGAAAGATATCGATATAAAGCTTTCGGCAATCGAAATCATTCCCTATGAAGAAAAGCAGCACATACTGGCAGCTTTTAATAATACCGCGGTGGATTTACCCGAAGCCGCCGTTCACCAATTGATCGACCGGCAGGCCCAGCAGTTTCCCCATGCGGATGCCGTGGTTTATAAAGACCGGCGGCTTTCCTATGCAGAATTGAAAATAGAATCCGATCATTTTGCGTCTGCTTTAAGACAAAAAAATCTCGAATCCGACCAGGTAGTGGCTGTTTTATTTGATCATATCCCGGAGATGCTCGTCACACTGATTGGGATATTAAAGGCCGGTGCTGCTTATTTGCCTATTGCCCCCGACATTCCACTAAAACGGATCGAATATATTATCCGCGACAGCGGGGCCAAATGTATTATTACCCAGGAAAAATACCTAGACAGTGTTGGGAATTGCCGGGACAACGTATTGCTTTATTCACAATTAATGGACAATTCGCTGCCACTGGCCTTTGTTCCCCTGGAAAAGACAGGTTATCATCCTCATCATCTTGCGTATATTATATATACGTCCGGTTCTACCGGGACGCCCAAAGGAGTTATGATCGAGCAGCGTTCGTTTTGCGATTATATCACCTGGGCTGCAGGTGAATTTGAACATCGACCCGGGTACCAGGTATTGTTGTCTATTTCCTATGCTTCGGACGCTTCTCTCCAGCAAATATTCCCGCCTTTAATTTCGGGTGGAACGTTGCACCTTATCGATAAAGAATTGCGCCTGGATGTTTCCCTTTACCTCGAATATATAAAGGAACATAAAATCAATAAAATGGATGAAGTGCCTGCCATGATGAATGAGTTCCTGGCTCAAATCGATCCCGCAGACCCGGAAGAGAAACTCCCGGACTTAACCTGTTTATCAATGGGCAATGAATATGTGCCCATTGAATTAGTCAAAAAGTGCCGCAAACATTTAAACCGCAGTGGCCGGATTATTAATGCCTATGGGCCGACAGAAACATCGGTAGAAGCTACTTCTTACCATTTTGACGGTACTTCGGAAAGCGAGGAGTCTTTAATAGGCAAACCCCGGACAAATACCCGGATATACATCCTGGATAAAGGGGGTAATTGTTGCCCGGTTGGGATCAAAGGAGAAATCTGTATAGCCGGTGTAGGTTTAGCCAGGGGCTACATCAACAACCCGGAATTGACCAGGGGGGCTTTTGGACCGCAGATTACGTTGATGACGCAGATGTCGCAGATAAAAAACAAAAGTTTTGCGGGGGTCAAGGGGGAGCTTTTTCAAAAGCTCCCCCTGGTTTATCACACCGGCGACCTGGGTTGTTGGCTGCCGGATGGGAATATCCGGTTCCTGGGACGAATAGATGATCAAATCAAAATCAGGGGATATCGGGTAGAGTTGTCGGAAATCGAAAGGGTTTTGAAAATCCATGAAATGATCAAAGATAGTGTCGTAATAATCCGGAAAGATGAAGAAGGCAATAATGAATTATGTGCGTATTATGTCATCGATGACTTGAAAAAAAGTGCAGTGGGTATGGATATCACACATTTGCGACGTTACCTTGAAGAACAATTGCCGTCGTATATGGTGCCTTCTCACCTGGTGGAACTAGCCAGGATACCCTTGACGCCCAATGGCAAAGTCGATAAGCAAGCCCTGCCGGAACCGGGTCTTGTAAATCTTAAACCCGGCGCCAATTACGCCGCACCGGCGGATGAAATAGAAAAACTCGTTGCCGCTACCTGGAAAGAAGTCTTAAAGGCTAGCTCCATTGGCACGAATGATAATTTCTTCGATTTAGGTGGTAACTCAATAAAAATTATACAGGTAAATAACAAATTATCAGGATTATTGAAGATAAAAATACCGGTGGTCAAGTTGTTTGAGTTCCCAACGGTCAGCGGTTTATCCAGGTATTTAAAAGAGCAAACCACGGGCGCATTGGGCGCACCGGGCATACCGGTCCAACTGCCGGCAATAAAAAAAGAAGCTTTAAAAGAAAAGTTTGCCATATCATCGGATATCGCGGTCATCGGCATGGCCGGGCGGTTCCCGGGCGCCAGGAATATCCGTGAATTCTGGGAAAACTTAAAAGACGGGACCGAGTCCATATCCTTTTTCTCCAATGAAGAGTTGGTAGAAGAAGGTATTTCGTCAAGCCTGTTGGAAAATAAAGATTATATCAAAGCCAAAGGAAACCCACTGGATAAAGAGCGGTTTGACGCCGCATTTTTCAATTACGCGCCGCAAGAAGCCATGATAATGGACCCCCAGGTACGCATGTTTCATGAATGCGTATGGGAAACATTGGAAGATGCCGGGTACACCCCGGATAATTGTGATGAAACCATTGGCTTGTTTGCCGGCGCCGCCAACAATATCGGTTGGGAAGCCAAAGCCCATTTATATTCCGCCAATGATTCAATGAATCCATTCGCGTCGGATCAATTAATCGATTTCCATTTCTTACCGAACCAAATAGCTTATAAGTTGAATTTAAAAGGGCCGGCAGTGTTTGTCCATACCGCTTGTTCGACTTCGTTGGCAGCTATCCATATGGCTTGCAATGCATTATTTGCTGGAGATTGCGTGATGGCACTGTCAGGAGGGGTTACTCTTTTGCATGAAAAAAAAGGTGGGTACATGTACCAGGAAGGCCTGGTTATGTCGCCGGACGGACACTGCCGGGCCTTTGATGCAAAAGGCTGCGGTACCGTCGTCGCGGAAGGGGCGGCCTCTGTGCTCTTAAAACCCTTCGAAGCGGCCATCGCCGACAGGGACCATATTTATGCCGTCGTTAAGGCATCGGCGTCCAATAACGACGGCTCACGTAAAGTGGGATTCTCCGCTCCCAGCGTCGAAGGACAGGCCCAGGCCATCGCCGCTGCTTATCGCAAAGCCGGGATTCCACCCGAAAGCATTACCTACATCGAAACCCACGGCACCGGCACGAAACTGGGCGATCCCATTGAATTGGAAGCACTAAGACTGGCATTTAATACACAAAAGAAAGGATTCTGCGCCATCGGCTCGGTGAAAACCAATGTCGGCCACACCGACTGTGCCGCGGGCGCGGTGAGTTTTGTTAAGACCGTATTGGCTTTAAAGTACAAACAAATTCCTCCAACTTTGCATTTTGAAACCCCCAATATGCAAATCGATCTCATCGACAGCCCATTTTATTTAAATACCCATTTGAAAAATTGGGAGCCCGGAGCCTATCCTTTACGGGCCGGGGTCAGTTCCCTGGGCATTGGCGGAACCAATGTACATGTAATCTTAGAAGAATATGCCTCCGGCGGGCAAGAACCTTTTTGTAAAAAGGTTCCTGCACTTCCAAAAACTTTTATTAAAGAAGACGCCAAATTAATCCTGGTTTCCGCAAAGACCCCCACGGCATTGGAAAAGATGAAGGCCAACCTATTGGCATTTTTAAAAATAAATAAAGATATTCCCCTGGCCGATGTCGCTTATACCCTTCAAAGGGGAAGAAAAATTTTCGATTATAAATGGATGGCACTCTGCTCTACTATTGCTGAAACCATCGCTGCCCTGGATTCCCCAGGAACCGGTGAAATCCCCAACTGGCAAGCATTTATCGAGAAGGAAATACGAAACCGTGTGTCACTGCCCACTTACCCCTTTGAAGGACAACCCTATTGGATCGATGGCAACCCATTTAATATTAACTATTTCCAACAAGCATCCAAAATGTCTCAATCCATTCGTAAAAATGATATTGCCGATTGGTTCTATTTCCCACGCTGGATACAATCGTCGCACTTAACCGCGAAAAAAAGTACTCCCTTATGTTTCCTGGCATTTATTAACGAATGTTCACCGGTCATGGAAATACTTAAACAATTACGTTTCACAAACGTCGTTATTACAGTAAAAGAAGGACATATTTTTGAGAAACAAGAAGCGCATGATTATACCATCGATTCGCAAAACGCCGGCGATTATACCCGGTTACTCAACGAATTAAAACAGGCCGGCTTATTTCCCGAACGGATCATCCACTTTTGGAATGTAACCGAAAAGGATTGCCAATGGGAACCGGGATTTATCGGCAATGGTTTTTACAGCTTGCTTTACCTGGCCAAAGCCATTGGGAAACAGGATTTTTCCGGTGAAATTCGCCTGGATGTGGTCACTACCAATATCCAGGAAATAACCGGTAATGAAACATTAATCCCGGAAAAAGCCGTTATTTTAGGACCCCTGAAAGTCATCCCGCAAGAATATCCTTTTATCGTTTGTCGCAGCATCGATATCGAACTCTCTACCCCAGGTACACTACAAGAAAAAAAATTGCTGGATTGCTTAGTCGCTGAATTCACTGCGGAAATCGATTTCCCTGATGCCGATATCGCTTATCGCGGTTATTACCGGTGGATAAAAACCTATGAACCCACTCGTCTGGAAAGCCCGGGGTTAGTGCCAGTCCAGTTGAAATATCAAGGTGTATACCTGATTACCGGTGGTTATGGGAATATCGGGTTTACCTTTGCCGAATATTTAGCGCGGCAGGTCCGAGCGAAGTTGATACTTACCGGTCCCTCTCCTTTGCCCGCCCGTGAAGAGTGGAACTCCTGGCTGCAGACACATGATGCGGATGATCCCATCAGCCGTAAAATTGAAAATATTCGGCAGTTGGAATCATTGGGAGGGAAAGTGTTGGTCCTTACTGCCGACGTCGCGGATAAAGACGCCATGGAAAGGGGAATCCAAAAAGCAGAAGAAACGTTCGGAACCATTAATGGCTTTATCCATGCCGCTGGCACAACCCGTGGTAAATCCGCAGCATGTTCCATTGAAGAGACAACCAAAGAAGAATGTACCCAGCAGTTCAAACCCAAAATCCAGGGCACATTGGTATTAGCGGAACTAATTGCAAATAAAACATTGGATTTTTGTATATTACTATCTTCATTATCGCAAATATTGGGGGGATTGGGGTTCGGGGCATATTCCGCGGCCAATGCCTTTATGGATGTCTTTGCTTTCCGGGCCAATCGCACGAGCCCTACGCGCTGGATCAGTGTAAACTGGGCGGATTGGATATTTAAGCATGAGTTGGAGATAATGGCCCAGGCTTCCATGGAAATGAGCGCAGCCAGGGAAATAGGCATTACCCCCGATGAAGGGGTTGAGACCTTTATTCGTATTTTAGGATTGGTCCCAACCGGGGTAAACCAGGTTGCCGTTTCAGCCGGTGATTTCCAGGCCAGGATTGAGCGGTGGGTAAAACTCCGGTCTTTGCGCAAAAGCGATTCCCTTCAAACGCCGGACGCGGCGTCCTTTCAATTGCAAGCCAGGCCAAAATTGTCTACCGAATATGCCGCCCCACGCACGCCGTTGGAAAAGGCCATTGCCGAAACCTGGAAAAACCAATTAGGCTATGAAAAGATAGGCATTTATGATGACTTTTTCCAATTGGGGGGGGACTCATTAAAAGCCATCACGTTGATATCAAGAATTCATAAAGATTTAAATACCCTGGTAAAATTACAGGAATTTTTCGCCAATCCCACGGTTGAAAGCCTGGCCGGGCATATCGGCAAGGCGGAAAAAGGAGAATTCGTATCCATAGCACCCGTTGAAAAAAAGGAATATTATGCCATGTCTTCGACGCAGAGGCGTTTATTTACACTTGGAATGATGGAGCATATTGGGACCGGGTATAATTTAACTCTCATAAACCGTTTGCAGGGAAAATTGGACCGGGAGAAGTTGGCAGAAGTGTTCAAAACATTAATAAAACGGCATGAAAGTTTCCGGACATCCTTTCTCTTAATAGAAGGTAAAGCGGTGCAAAGGGTTCATGAGGAAGTAGAATTTAAAATCGAAACAGAAGTTTTGGGAGGTCCAGGAACCCTTTCTCAAAAGGGTTCCTGGCCGCCGGAGCCCCCCGGCGGGGGGAGCCTATTAAAGTTCATTCGTCCTTTCGACCTGTCTCAAGCGCCGTTAATGCGTGTGGGGATAATAAAAATCGAAGAGGAAGAGCATATACTAATTACGGATATCCACCATATCATTTTTGATGGAGTTTCGCTGACGGTATTTTTAAATGAGTTCGTGGCACTCTATCATAATCAGCCGCTGCCGTCGATAGGTCTTCAATACAAGGATTATTCCGAATGGCAGAATCTTCCCGGTTGGGAGAAAACGATAAAGAAACAGGAAACCTATTGGCTAAATACATTAAGTGGAGAGTTGCCGGTATTGGAGATTCCCACCGATTATAGTAGGCCGGTAGTTCAGAGTTTTGAGGGTGGTGTTTTTCGTACAGAAATAGCAGAAAAAGAAGCAGCCGCATTAAATGAAATCGCCCGGTCGGAGGGTGGAACGCTCTTTATGATCCTCTTAGGGATTCTTAATGTTTTCTTAGCCAGGATAAGTGGCCAGGAAGATATCCTGGTAGGGGTGGCAGTTGCCGGGCGGAGTCACGATGATCTTCGTCACATCATCGGTATGTTTGTCAATACGCTGGTTATGCGAAATTTCCCAGCATCTGGGGAACCTTTCCGCCAATTCTTCCAGGGGGTAAAAAAGGGAACCCTGGAGGCATTTGAAAACCAGGATTATCCTTTTGAATATCTCGTGGAAAAGTTGGTGAAGGAAAAGGACTTTAGTCGGAATCCTTTATTTGATGTGATGTTTGTGCTCCAGGGCATTTATGAAGATAAGGAAGAATCTCCTGGCCCAGGACAATCAAAGGAGGCCGGCGAAGAACTAAAATTAGAAGATATTAATTCCGAACGTACTTCATCAGCGTTCGATCTGTCGTTGGAGGCAGTTGAAGTTGGGGGAAAATTAAGATTGGCCTTCGGATATTGCA
>JAUPLE010000887.1 GCA_030837085.1 Acidobacteriota bacterium
TCCACCGCCGGGTTCCACCAGGGATCGAAGATCACTACGTAATCGGCGGCCGTCAAATTAAGCGCCACTCCCCCGGCTTTGAAAGGAAAGGGGACACACAAGAAAAATCCCTCTTTGGGAATTTTGAATTTCCTGCTCTCCATCTCGCATTTTCATACTAATTGCATTATAATACCACCTGACAAGGAGGTCACTTAAACAAAATGATCAAAGGAACCGGAATCGACATCATCGATATCCCCAGGATAAAAAAGAAAACCACCGAAGACCCCCGCTTTATTGAAAAACTCTTCACCGAAACCGAAATCGCTTACTGCGAATCCAAATTCCGCAAAGAAATCCACTACGCGGCCCGATTCGCCGCTAAAGAAGCTTTCTTTAAAGCCATGGGCACCGGCTGGCGCGACGGTATGAAATGGACCGATATCTCCATCGAAAACAACGACCTGGGAAAACCGAGTATCAAACTACAAGGCAAAACCCTGGAAAATTTCAAAGAAAAAAACTTTGAAAATATCCACCTCTCTATCTCCCATACCAGGGAATACGCCGTCGCGTTTGTGATAATAGAATAAATCCAGAAACCTTTTCGAGAAAAGCCCTCACGGAGGGCGAGGTTTCTGGACTTCCAAAAGCTTTTGTTTAATTATGAGGACGATGCTGAAAATTCCTTTTTCCTTAATAGAGAAAGACTTTTGCGATACAGCAAGACCATCAATACAATGTTCACCACCACAAAACCTCCAAACCATACCAATATTTCAAACGTAGGAACCGGCCGCTCTATCGTTCGATGATAATAATACAGAAACAACGGCCGCAAAAAATAGACCATACACAAAACAATATATACCGAACTCCAAAGCATATACGCAATCCCATTCTTCGAAACTAACAAATGCTGCGGCGTCAACGGCACCGTCTCCTCGATCCTCAAACTGAAAAACAAAGACAACACTGTCAAAAACGGTAACACCGGCAATAAGTACACTACCCCACTCAACCGCGCAAAAAAATCCAAATGCAGCGATATATCCCCGGCTAAAAATAACAAAAACCCTATCACCACCTGCGGAACTCCAAAAAATAAAAGCTTGAAACTTAATAACCGACTGCGCTTAAACGGCGAAGCCAACAAATGAACAATGCCCGGACTCTCCATGGGTATAGTCGGAAAAGCAAAACGGGAATTCAATCCCGATACGACAAACGCCGCCATCCCCAGGTTCAAATACGCAATAATATTCTTGACCGACGGATGCGCTATGGGAATCCCTTTGATATTTAAAACAAAAACAATCATTATGGCCCCAATAATCAATAACTGGGTCCACTGCGCGGGCGTACGCACAAATGTCTTAACCTCTTTTTTCCAGAGCGCCCCATATTCTCTCTTTAGAAAAAAAGACTCTTTCCAGGTAGAACGGTAAATCGCACCTGAACCTTTGTTCAATTTATCATACAACTTTAGATAATAGCGATCCTGCAAAAACCAGGTAAATGCCCCCAATAAGAAAATAATAACCAGGAACGCCCCCACCGGCAGCCAATATCCCCGAAATTCCCCAAGGGCCAGTGCGTGCAGCGCTTTGGCAATCCAGGAAAATGGAAAATAATCGAGAAATTCCATTTTCAACCCACTCATATAATTCATCAGGTTATTGATTACCTCCGGGTTCCCGAACTGCTCCGGTCTCAATAATCTTAAAAAGATAACAATGGAGGATATAAGTATGATGGATACCAACGAAAGGATGGGCTGCAACTTTTTAACGGAAATAAAAGCGGGGATAATCAACCCGATAATGATACCAAGCAGTACACTGGAAACGATGTAAAGCAGGAAGACCAGGATAATGCCCAGGATATCCCCGGGACCCGGGGCGAAATAATAGGAATAGGCAATGAGCGCCGGCATTGAGAAAAAAATCACCATCAAGGAACTGCTGATTCCCACTTCCACGGCTTTCCAGGCAAAAACGGTCCGCGCCCGCAGCGGCGAAGAAAGCAGCAGCGGTAAATCCCGGGATAGAAAAAATATATTCAGGGTTGAAATCAAAGCTGACAGGATCAGCATCAGGAACATGGTCAAAAAATTCATGGTCAATATTTTCTCGCAAATGAAAAGTTTGAAATAAAATGGGAACTCCTGCTGGTGATAGAGATATCCGAAGACCCGCATAAAAAAGAAACCCATCATCCCCAATATCCCTAAAGTGAGGAATATGAAAAGTAAATATTGCCGTTTCCTGTAAGCTTTGATGGTGTTTTTGAATTGTCGCCAACGGGCTTTAAAGAGATTTTTCATAGTTAATGACCGTATTGAAATAGAATTCTTCGATATCCTTTCCCTGGGAAATTTTTAGTAATTCTTCCAGGCTGCCTTCGGTAATGATTTTGCCGTCGATAATAATCCCGATTCTCCGGCTCACTTCCTGGGCCAGGGAGAGGATGTGGGTGGCGAAGAGGATAATCGTACCGCCGGCCGACTTTTGTTTCAAAAGTTGTTTGAATTTTCGCGCCACCAGTGGATCGATAGAGGTGAGTGGTTCGTCCAGCAGCAGGATTTCCGGTTCTACCATCAGCGCCTGGGATATTAGCAGTTTCTGTCTCGTACCGGCGGAGTAGGTCTCTACCAGTTCGAACCGGTAGAGTTCGAATTCGAGATAGTCGAAGAAGAAATCGAATTTCTCTTTTCTTTTGTCGCGGGGGATTTTGTAGAGGTCCGCGAAAAAGTGCAGGTGTTCTTCGCCGGTTAATTTAGGGTAGACAAACGGTTGGTCCGGTACATAGGAGATAATTTGTTTTAAGCTGCCGTGGTCTCGGTGGTAGCGTTCGCCGTTTACGAAGATATCGCCGCTGTCGGGAGAGATGAGGCCGGCCAGGATTTTCAGCGTGGTAGTTTTACCTGCGCCGTTGGGGCCCAGTAAGCCGTAGACTTCGCCTTTCTCCAGTTTCAAATCGATTCCCCGGAGGGCGGGGTGGTTGTTATAGGTTTTTACTAATCCATGAATTTCAAGCATCTATATTTTCCTTTTTTTGATAAGCCACTATATTATCAAATTTTGCAGAAGAATGAAACAACTTAGAAAGGGAAATAATCAAAAGTTTTTGGGGGGCCAGGGACCGCGCCCTCCGTGAGGGCTTTTTCAAAAAGGGTTCTGGTGTTCTGTGCGTCGGATGATTTCCTCTTGTAATTCGGGAGTCAGGTCCACAAAATAATCGCTGTAGCCTGCTACCCTTACGATCAGGTCTCGGTATTTTTCCGGGTGTCCCTGGGCTTCCCGCAGCAAAGCCGCATCAATGACATTGAACTGCATATGATGACCATCCAGCTTAAAATAACACCGTACCAGGTGCAGCAGTTGAGTAAGACCTTCCTCGTCTTTGAGGACAGCGGGAGTGAATTTCTGGTTCAACAATGTACCGCCGGTTTTGATATGGTCCATTTTGGCGGCGGATTTAACTACGGCGGTAGGGCCGTTTCGGTCCGCGCCCTGAACCGGTGAAATTCCTTCAGACAGGGGTTGGAAAGCCTTTCGTCCATCGGGCAATGCGCCGATCACACTGCCAAAATAAACATGACACGTCGTGGGCAGCATATTAATGCGGTGCACCCCGCCATTGGCTGCCGGACGATTGTCCACGGCCTCATAAAAATATTCGAAAACCGTTTTCATAATATCATCGGGATAATCGTCATCATTGCCGTATTTAGGGGTATGCTCCGCCAGTATCTTCTGATCCGCTTCAAATCCATTGAAATCGGCTGCCAGTATTTTAACCAGTTCCGGCAAAGACATATTCCGGTGGTCGAAGATGTGATATTTGATTGCGGTCAGTGAATCGGTCAGGCTGCCAATGCCGACGCCCTGGATATAACTGGTATTGTAGCGTGCGCCACCGTTGTTATAATCCTTTCCTTTTTGGATACAGTCATCGATCAGCAGGGACAAAAAAGGAGCGGGCATATACCTGGCATAAATCCGGGAAATAATATTGTTCCCCTTGATTTTGATATCGATAAAGTGCTGCAATTGTCTTTTGTAA
>JAUPLE010000888.1 GCA_030837085.1 Acidobacteriota bacterium
AACCGTATTGGAACTGGGGGGCAGCGATCCTTATATTGTCCTGGAAGACGCCGACCTGGAGGAAACTGTGAACACGTGTGTGTTTAGCCGTTTATTGAACGGCGGTCAGAGTTGCATCGCCGCTAAACGATTCATTGTAGTGGAGAAGGTGATAAAAAAATTCGAAGAACTTTTCGTGGAAAAGATGAAAACATATGTAATGGGCGACCCATTGGACGAGACTGTAAAAATCGGCCCCCAGGCCCGGCATGATCTTCGAGACGATTTACACCGCCAGGTGAAAGAAAGCATTTCCAAAGGTGCGATGTGTTTGTTGGGCGGTGAGATTCCTGCTGGCAAGGGCGCGTTCTACCCTCCGACGGTTTTAACCAATATCAAAAAGGGTATGCCCGCTTACGACGAAGAATTGTTCGGACCTGTGGCAGCCATTATCCCGGTAAAAGATGAAGCGGAAGCCATACGCACGGCCAATGATTCCAATTTCGGGCTGGGTGCGGCTGTTTTTACGCGGGACATCGCGAAAGGAACCCGCCTGGCTGAAAAGGAAATCCAATCGGGGAATTGTTTTGTCAATGCTTTTGTGCGTTCCGACCCGCGGCTGCCTTTCGGCGGTATCAAGGAAAGCGGTTACGGCCGTGAATTGTCCCATTACGGCATCAAGGAATTTGTCAATATCAAAACGGTTTATGTAAAATAAAAAGCCGCGAAGGTCCCAACGGGACGCCTTTTAAGAGCGAAGAACGCGAAGATATATGAAAATGCAAGGGTGATCACAATGAAAAAGATAGCGATCATTATTATAATCATAATGGTCGCCTGGCTGACTTTGGGAGCGGCGGAGAATAACGCCTCCAAGAAATTTACAGGAGAAGTTGGCGATTTTTATTTTTACCACGCAGACCTACAAAATGTGCTGCTCTTTTTTGCCAGGCAGTATAAACTGAATATCATTATTGATCCCGGTATCAGCGGAACAGTCACCTGCCGGATGGTCCAGGTTCCCTGGGACCAGGCCCTGGATGTAATTTTAAGGCAGCAAGGCCTGGCCCTGGTAGAAGAAGGAAAGGTGCAGCGCGCAACAAAACTAAAGCGGGAGGCTCCCGCACCCTAAGAAGGTAAATTAACTTTTTCCAGCTTCCTGGGCTGGACTTGTTTTTCTCTCAAGGAAATGTTGTTCAATCGCGCTGAGCCGGTGCGAAGCCGTCGAACCTTCAATGGCTTTGACCGCAATATCCTGTATCTTGCCGTACGATTTTTCCAGGCCCGTGGAAAGTTCGGCAATCTGTTTCGCCTGATCGGCGGCGATGCCTTCCAGTGATTCGATCCTTGCCTTCAACACATTCATCTCACCCTCATACCCTTTTTTCAACAATTCCTCGTTTTTCTTAGCTTCCGTGGTTAATCGCTCCGTCACATCCTTGACCGCCCTATTCACCGCTGCATCTAATCGCCCGGGAAACTCATCCACCTGCGCCTGTAAATCATTAACAAACTTTTCCCTTTCTTTGACTTTCGCTTCTCTCTCATCCAGGTTTTTCTCCGTTTCAGCCACTTTCTTTTCAAAAGTTTCCCTGGCAGTCGCCATTTCTTTTTCCAATTTTTCTTTCTGATCTTTAAAGGCATTCTGGCTCAATTGCTGTTCTCGTTTAAAGTTATATTCAAATTCTTCCTTAATTCTTTCCCTGGTTTTCTTTTCTTCCGAATCCCTTTCCATGATGGCTTCGTCATGGGCCTTTTTTTCTTTTTCCCACTCTTGTTTCGTTACTTTGATCTCGGTTTCCAGGGTATTTCGTTTGGATTCCATCTCCGCTTCATACTGTTGTTTTTTTAGTTTTTGGGCTTCGATCAGCGCAGCCAGGGCATGGGCCGCGGCCTCTATGTCATAGATTTCTTTCAGTTCTTTTTTCTTCAGTTCGATACTTTCTTTCAGTTTCAGGTAATTGTCTGCTTCTTCTTCCAGGTTATTCGAAAGCTGGGAAAGAATTTTCCCGATTTGGGTTTTAAGTTCATTGATTTTTACCGTTGTTTCTTCAGCGGTCAGGGTATCCGCCGCCTGGATAACTTCTTTTGTACGCATTTCTTCCTTCCTTTTCTCAGGGTTTAATTCGATTTCTTCTTTTTCTTCAAATTGTTTTTTTAATTCATTGAATGCATCCAGCATTTCTTTTTTAGTACTCGAAGGGGAAATCTTCGGAATACTTTCCTCTTTTTTTTGTGCCATTAATAATTCCTCCATAATTTAAAATTTAACACAAAGTTTAAGGAAGTATTTTCACATATTTTTCATTTCATTGCAATATAAAAAAATTGAATCTAATTCTTCTCCCCTTTCTTCTCTTTTCTATCCTTTATATTAACGATGGTGGGAAAGGTTAGACCATTGGGGGATTAGGTAACAATCAAAAATTTCACTTTTTTTCTTTTACAAATACTTCTTTACCACTGAAAACAATGGCCAGTTTTTTTATATTCGAAATACCCCTTTCAATAAGTTCGCTTTCATATTTTTTATCTTCGATTTGCTTTAAGGCGGATTCCGCCGCCGATTCCACGGTTTCGCCTTCCTCTGTATCGATGGTTTTAAATTCGATCACATACCCGACTTTATGGGGGTCGCGGGGGATGACCGATATGTCATACCTGCCGTAACCGGACTCCCGGTTGGATTTGATTTCATGGGTGCCGGAAATCCATACCAACAACCCTGCCACCAATGCATGATAGACTTTTTCCGGCTCACCCCCGAAATCGTGATAACTAAATACAGCCGCGACGATTTTACGGAGTAATTTCCCAAACAGCTCGACATCTCCTTCCACCAAAGCCTTAAGCATGATCTCCAATTTTTCGTTTTCGATTTTGGTTGCGAAATAGCGGTCGATTATGCCGGTATAAGTAATCCGCACTTCTTTATTGGGAATGGCCAGGGAATAATATATTTTGCCGGCGGCTTCATCTCTTCTCCCGGCGGATTGCTTTAAATATCCCCCCATCAACAGGAAACTCCAGAGCAAATTCTCCCGGGTAAGTACATCTTTCATGACGATGTCTTCTTCGATGGCTTTTTCAATGCTTTCGCCCCGGACCAGTTGTTCCAGCTCTTTTTTAAGTTCTTTCCCTTCCTTCGTTAATAAGGTTTCCACCAACCGGTTATCGGAGGTATTGAGCCAGTAGGGTTGCGGTTCCCTGCTTTCGCTGGCGAGGAAGCTGGTGATGGACCAGGGATTATAAATGGTCTCTTTCCCAAAGGTGTACCCGTTGTACCAGTCCCGGACCCGGTCATACATGTGGAAGACGTTAAAGTCCTTGAGCATGTTCTCGATTTCTTTTTCCGTGAAGCCGAATTTATCGTCGAATTCCTCTGCCAGCAGCGTAAACACCCCCGGGTTATTAAGGCCGGAAAATATCGATTCTTTGGCGATGCGTAAAATGCCGGTAAGAACTCCTTTTTCCAGGTATTGACCGGTATCTTTAAGCCCGCCGCTCAGGAAATTCCGGGTAAAACCGATAATTTCATCATAATAGTTATTGATAAAACCGGCGTGAATCGGGGCGTCGTATTCATCGATCAAAATGACTACCCGTCTCCCATAATAACGGTTTAAGAATATAAGCAAATTCTGCAGGCTGTTTTCATAATCTCCTATATTTCCTTCGAGGCTGATAATTCGTTTGAAATAATCCAGTTGATGGGGAAGTAGTTTTTTGCTTTCAAGTAAGTAATAATGATGGGAATATTCTAACTGGATCAATTGTTTTAGCTTATGAAAACAGGTCTCCCAATCGTGTTCTTTAATGTCTTTAAAGGTCAAAAATATAACCGGGTATTGGCCCATTTTGTCGGTGTATTCCCGGCCGGCCTCCTTGATTGCCAGGGAATCGAATAGTTTGTGATAGGTATTGTCCGTCCCGGGTTGTTTATTTTCCGGGACAGGGGGAGATGGAAAGGTGGTTTCGGGGCAGCAATCGTAAAAATATTTCAACATGGTGATATTGAGGGTTTTGCCGAA
>JAUPLE010000889.1 GCA_030837085.1 Acidobacteriota bacterium
ATCTCTTTTTTTACCAGGGGGCGATTTTTATAAAAACTGCCCCCCTGGACCCCCCGCAAAAATTTTATATCAACCCAAGGTCCTGAGCCTGACGCTTTTCATAGGCTAAAACTCCCGGCACTGTTCTACAAAGTGGCCCCCCACGCAGTGGGGCCAAGCATGGAGGATTACTTTAAACTCTCGATTATTGATCTGGCGGTTTCGGCTTCCTCGCCATCAGGTTTCAATTCCAGGTACTTTCTGAAAGCAGCTACAGCTTTCTCATTTTCACCTTTGTTGACATAACTCATTCCTAATTGGAAATAGGCTGGAGAGAATTTTTCATCCAGCTTAAGCGCTTCATCAAACGCCTGGATGGCTTTATCCATGTCGCCGGCGTTAAAAGCGGCAACACCCTCGTTATAAGCATCAGGGGCTGTTTTTCCTCCTTTTTCCTGGGCCAGCTTCGTGTATTTCTCAACCTGGGTTTTGTCGCCCAATTTTTCATAGACAGCGGCCAAAAGACGGTATGAGTTTGCGTAACCCGGGTTTAATGTGATGGCTTTGGTCAATGGTTCGACAGCTTCCTGGAATTTCCCTTGTTCAAAATAAACCACCCCCAGGTAATAATACGCCTGGTAAACCGTACTATCCAGGGCAATGGATTTATTTAATGCGGCGGCGGCTTCGTCGTATTTTTTTTCACGGATCAAGTTTGCCGCCTGGTTAAAGGCGTCAATGGCCTGGGCCTGGGGGTTGCCGGTTTCCTGCTGCTGGAGGCTTTCCTCTACGGTAGACATGGTGAATCGTTCTTCCACCAGCAATACCAAGGGGATTTTGACGTTTTTTACCAGCGACCGGTATCCTTCTTTATCAAGGGTCACCTGGACGACATGGTTTTGAAGCCCCACCTGGACGGCGATGCCGGCTTTATCCGTGGTCACTGTATAGACCAGGTGCTTGTCTATGGTATCCTGAATAGTCACTTTAACCCCGGAAATTGGTTTCCCTTTTGAGTCCAGCACGGTCACTCTTAATTTCCCCAAGGGGGCGCTGTAGAGATCGACTGCAATTAAAAAGGCAATCATCATTAATATAATGCATATTTTTTTTGTTTTCATGGTCATCATCGTGAGCCTCCTTGCTCATTATTTAATATGGAATTTTAACATAAGTCCATAGAGAATGCCAATCCATTCTAGCCGGGGCATATTAATACCGATCCCGGAGATTACCCCCCCAGTTGCGCTATCCGGTTGTCTACATCGGCGGCGCTCATCGACTGGAACCGGGACGGCAAAAAACGATCATCCGTACATTCCTTAACCGCCAATAAATCCATCAACTCCAACCGCGCCGTATGCCGCGACGGCCGGAACCCGGCCACGACTTCTTTTAATATTTCCGCCAACGATTTCTTCTCCCCCTCCGGCTGTAATTCAAAGCGCCGAACAGCCCTCACCAACAATCCCTCCAATTCATTCCCGCTGACCGGGTCTTTGAAATTCAACGCCGGCAAATCTTCGGGATTTAATTTTATTTTTAATTTCCTGGTCATGGCCATGAATAGATCGCTTATTCCTTTTTCATCTTCCGGCGGGAAAAGCGGGATATGCACATCCAAACGCCCCTGCCGTTTCAGGTCCACTTCCAATAAATCGGGCCGGCTGGTGGCAAACATCCAGAATATCTTGCCCCGGTTTTCGGTCCGGGACATCTCCTGCGCCAACATGGAGTAAACCCGGCCCGATAAGCCGGAGTCCCCGCTGTCGCCGCTGCGCTTGCCCGTGGCCTGGTCCGCTTCATCCACAAACACCACCACCTGGCCCAACGCATGGAGAATGGCAAATATCTTTTCCAGGTTCCCCTCGGTGGCGCCTACCCAACGCTCCCGGAAATTTTTCAGTTCCACGAAAGGAATGCCGCATTCCCCGGCAAAACATTGCACAAGGTATGTCTTGCCGGTGCCGATCCGCCCGGCCAACAAATAACCCATGGGCAACGCATTGGTCACTCCCTTTTTTATTAACTGGGTATCTTCCCGCAGCCATTTTTTGGCTTCATCATGCCCGGCCACATCGTCCAACGTGTTCTTGGACTCTACGAATTCCAATCGGCCCGACGCTTCTTTCTCGATGATCTCCTTTTTCAAACGGGTTAAGTAATCCATGGTTATGGGTTTCTGGTTGCGTAGGGCGCGGAGGATCAACCCCTTGACATTGACCCGGCTTAACCCCACCAGTTTCCCGGCCAGCACGGGAATCTCAATGGGACACATAGAGGCAAACTCTTTTTCCCCTGCCAGTAAGTGGGTGAGAAAAGCGGCGATGTCTTCCTTATCGGGTAATTTGACCTGGAGTTTGGCGCTGTATGGGCTCTCCGTAATATAGGTACTAAGGTCCATCAGGTTTTCCGCCAGTAGTACGGTGGCGATATTGGAACCGGTGATAGCGGGATTTTCCGCCCAGTCGATGATTTTTATCAAGCTGGCCCCCAGGTCGCCGCTCATGTAAAGGGATTCGCCGCGGGGTACGATAAAATTGGCGTAATCGATCACCACGGCCGCCGAACGGGGCAGCGACACGGTCGAACCGGGCGCATCTTCCTTTTTAGAGAACGTTGACACGACGCTGATGAAACGGTCAATTAACTCCAACGCCTGTTTGGGCTCCCCGGGCAGCAACCCACGTGACTCCAGGATCTTGTCGGCGTTTTTCCCGCCTCCCGCTGCGCCTACTCCCATATCTGAAGCATACCGGGTGCCGTGAAATTTATCCACTATCTTCAAGTAATTAAAAAAATGTTCGCACCCTTTGGCTACCTCGATGCCCTTGCCCCGATCATATAATAAAACGACAACAAAGGGTTGGAACATGACTTCGGTCAGGTACTTCCTCAATGAAAAAAAAAGGACTGTTTTATCTTTTTCTACCAATACAAAATCGTTGATATTGCCCGTCAGAACAAATTGACTGATGGTCTCCGCCCTGAAAATCTCTTTCATTGACTGCGCCCATTCGGGCATTGGAATTGTTTCCATTTATTGGCCTATTTTTTATTCCGCTTGTTTTTCTCTTCCGGGTTTGAGAAGCAGTTGGTCCGGTACGGAACTTTCTTCCAGGGAGCCGAACAATTGATCCTGTTCCGACATCCACTGGCTCGTACCTGACAGCGAATCCATGACGCCGTCCAACCTGACCGACACTAATTCCGGGTCGCTGCTGACCGAAGCTTCTTCCTTTAATAACGCCACCTGCTTTTCGATGCGGTCCAGTTCGGCTTTGACCACCTCCAGGCTATCTTTGGCCCTTAAAAGATTATCCAACCGTCGTTTTTGTATATCCAGGGTTCCTTGCAGCGACCGTCGCAGCGGGGAAGATTCGGCTTGAGCCGCCATCTTCCGCGAAATCTCCTCGATCTCCGATTCCAATTCTTCGGTGGAGGTCCGGGAGATAATGGCCTCGATGCGCAGGCGGGAACTGAGTAATTTGACAAACATCCATAATAGTTTATTCAACCCCGATACCCTCAAGTCTTTACTCAGCGCCTCCGGGTCCGGCATATCGCCGCCCGTGATCTTTAGAATACCGGAACAATTGTTCACCAACCTCTGGTACCTATCACGGGAAGGTCCGTCAAGAGTCTGCAATAGTTGGATTTGCTTTTCGCCGGAGATTACTTTTCGTTCATTTAACCGGTTCGCCTTGACAATGGTTTGAAAATTTTTATTGGATGCCATCAGCCACAAATACAGGGACTCGCCGGCAATGGCCAGGAACCAAAACCCGGGATTCCAGAAGCCCAGGATCACGGCCGCGGTCAACAACATCTTGTTCAGGGGCATCAACCCCATCCCGGCGATATGCGCCTTCTGGTTGAAAGCGGCCTTTACATAATCGATAAAATTCAAATCAGTCGTTTCCATTTTGCCCAACGTTTTCAACCTTTAACCGGTTTTGCTTTTTCGATTTCCCTAAAAGCTGTCGCCACTTTTTCCACCGCTTCCTGGAATTCTTTTCGTCCCTGCATTACCAGTGGGTGAAGCCCGGTATCGGCTTTGGGGATATCGTTAAATTCCTTTTCGATCCGTCCCGGGCCATGACTGAAGAGCCAGACCCGGTCGCCCATGAAAACAGCTTCCACGATGGAGTGCGTTATCATTATCACTGTGGCTTCAACTTTTTCCCAGAGGTCC
Source organism: Acidobacteriota bacterium (assembly GCA_030837085.1). Taxonomy (GTDB): domain Bacteria; phylum Acidobacteriota; class Aminicenantia; order UBA2199; family UBA2199; genus JAKAGC01. The sequence continues at coordinate 4,175 of JAUPLE010000889.1, forward strand.
ACCACCATTCGCTGCATTTCCAGCCGGGTGGGTTCATCCAGGGCGGAAAACGGCTCGTCCATCAAGATAATCCGGGGTTTTAACACCAGCGTCCGGGCCAGCGCCACCCGCTGTTGTTGACCGCCGGATAATTGATGGGGGTATTTGTTCTCATGCGCTTCCAGACCTACTTTTTTGATCCACTCCCTGGACTGATCGAGGATATCACTATTGGAAAAACCCATTTTTTCCCGGTTGAGCCTCATACCGAAAGCCACGTTTTGCAACACGGTCAAATGGGGGAAAGAACTGTACTTCTGGAACACCATGCCGCGATCGATACCCGGCCCTTTTACCGGTTCGCCTCTCAGCAGGATTTCGCCCGAAGTGGGCGGAAATACTTCATGGAAACCGGCCAATAGGTTTAACATTGTGGATTTACCGCACCCTGAAGGGCCCAATACGGCGATAAATTCGCCTTTCCCCGGCAGGTCATCGATGCAAAAGTTGAGATGTTCCAGGGCCTTGCATTCCCCGGGGGTCCCGGGGTTCCATACTTTACTGACATCGCGAAACTCCACTACCGCCGGCAGTGGACTTGATTTATTTGTTTTTATTTCTTCGCTGCTCATTTTGTCTCCAGGTAAGGAAAGAGAAAACGGGATAGTTTCATCCAAAGTTTATCGGTTAAGTAAGCGACCAATACGATGACCACCAATACAAGGTAGATATGTCCTCTTGGGCCGCGTCTCTGGGCGATTATGATGATTTGTCCCAGGCCGCGGTCCGCCGCCACCATTTCCGCCAGGATAATGTATGTCCAACCGACGCCGAAACCGAGCCGCATGGTATCGATAATACTGGGAAAGGCGATGGGAAAGAGCACCTGCCGCACCACCTGCCACCGGGTCGCGCCCATGGTGTAAGCGGTTTGCAGGAACACGTTGTCGACATCTTCCACTGCTTTCAATATCAGGGGCAGCAGGTAGATAAAGAACGCCAGGGCCAGGAACATTACTTTTTGGAGTTCATCGATGCCGAAAAGGCTCATGGTCAGTGGAACCAATGCGGGTATCGGCAGGTAAGCAAGAAACACTGCCATTGGATCGAAGAACGCCCTGATTTTGGAAAAGGACCCCATGAACAGTCCCAGGGGCAGCGATACGAGGATGCCGATCACGAATCCCAGGATGATTCGCCAGGTACTGGCGATCAAACTGCGGGTCAATTCGGCTTCAAACCACAGGGTTTTAAATGATTGTAGGACTTCCAACGGGGAAGGCAGGATCAGGGGGGAAATGATCCGGGCTTCGGGTTCACCGGTGGTTAAAATTATCCAGATCACGATGAGCAGGATTACCGGGATCATTCCCAGTATGATTTTAAGGGTTGTTCCGACCGGTTCGCGGATACCCAGCCAATTTGTTTTTACTTTTGGTTCAGGTGTATTTTCTGTATTCACATTTGCCTCCGGCGTCCAGGGAACCCTTTTGAAAACCATCATGGATGGACGTGTTCCCTGGACCCTCCCAAAACTTTTGTTTAACAAAAGCTTTTTTGGGGGGTCAAAGGGGGGCGATTTTCTCGAAAAAAGCCCCCCTGTTTTTTTACATCTCCGGTGGATATACCGAAATTTCCACGCGGCGATTCAAGGTCTGGTTCATGGGTTCGTTGGCATCAGCCGGGACATCCCAGGCCATACCCTTGACGACAAATTTATTGGGATCGAAATGATATTTCTTAATCAACGCTGTTTTCACGGACATGGCGCGGTCCAGGGACAGTTTTTCAACCGCCGAGCGGGGGGCTTTCCCTTTCATCGAACTATCGGTATGACCCACCACGGCAATCACGGCCCGTTCATACTGCCCGGCCAGACGGGCGACTTTTTCCAGCGTCGCGGGTACGGTGGGATCGTAAAGCGAATCGGTTAACGCGTTGCCCAACTCGTCGTGCCGCGGTTCAAAGATATTGGCGGAATTGGGATAAAAATTAATTCGAATGGTCTGGGTAATAATGGGTTGCTCAGCCGATACTTTTTGATAGGATGTCGGCGCAAACTGGGTGATATATTCATCTTTCATGTCCGCGAACTTACCTGAACTATCCAATTTTTTAAGGATTGAGAAATCCATAACCTCGTCGAAGCGGGTGGGGGTAGCCAGGAGATCGAGTTCTTTATAGACAAAGGTAATATTTTTCCAGGTTCTTTCGAAGTTGGCCGGGGAGTTGGCGTTGAGGAAGAATTCCTTGTTTTCGGCGAAGTTGGTGGTATGGGCGTCCGAGGCCATGCCTTTGACTTCGTCCACGCCCATGCCGTAGCCTTCGGCCATGGATTGGAAGGCTTTGGCTTTGACGGTATCGTCCTTGAGCATACGCATGCCGTCGAAGATGCCGGCCACCAGGCCTTCGATCACTTCGGGGTGGTCATTGGCAAAATCGGCCCGGGCTGCCCAGACGTCGGCGATCAATTTATTGGCGTCGGCTGTGGTGGTCAGTATCCGGGTGCCTTTGACTTTTTCCGGGATATTGTAAATATCCGGCGCCCAGGAGACGCAGGCGTCGATGGAAGGATCCGAGACAAACGCCGCCGCGGCTTCAAACGCGGTGGCCGTGAACTTATGTTTCACTTCACGGGGTTGGATGCCGGCATTCAGCAGCAGGTTATTGATAAAGTATTGAGACGGGCTGTTCTGAGCGTATACGATGGTTTTTCCTTTTAGGTCCTTCACGCTGGCGATACTGCTTCGCACCACGATCCCGTCGCCGCCGTTGGACCAATCGATTTGCTGGTAGATCCGTGGGGCGGTGCGGGAATCTTTCAATAGTTCCGGGGCGAAGAGCACCATCATATCCAGTGTGCCCCAGAGGATATGGCTTTCGCCGGAAGCAAAGGCATCGCGCGCCACCACCGGATCATCGATCAATTTCAGGTTGACCTTGAACCCGTATTTCTTATAGAACACGCTGTTTTCGCTGGGGGCGAACCCGTTGTTGGCGGCCACGATGGGCAGCCAGCCGATCCAGACATTGATGGGAAACTGGACTATTTTTTTACTATCCCATTTATAGTTGCTGGTTCCTTTCACCGCGGGAAGTTTTTGATTCGGGACGTATTTATATTCCGTAACCGTAGTTATTCCCTTGGGGTCATGCGCTTCCGCGTCCCCTTGTTGTTTCTGGAAGGAAGCCAGATCGACATCTTTTCCCCCTGTTTTGGTGGGAAAAATGGTATCTTTAAAATAGTACCCGGCCGCGGCAATGCAGCCGATGATAAACAAAAAAATAACAAACTTACCTAAAGCCGTTGGTCCGACTTTTTCTTCAGCCATAAGACCCTCCTAAAATTTTTTTTTATTTAGATGTTTTAAGATTCTTGCGGCCCCAGTTCTTTTTTAGGGGCTTCCGGCGCCACCTGTGGTTCCGTGGTTTTGGATGTTTCCAGGGTCGGAGATTTAAAACCGTAAGCGGTTTCGAATTCAGTCAGGGCCATTTCGGCCATGGCTTGTTGTTCCGCTTCTTTCAGTTCGAAATCGTCGATTTTGACTTCGCTGGAAGCGACGCGGGCGCGGCCCACGGCTTTATCCCGGCGTTCTTGCAAGTAGCCTTCGACGCGGTCCAGCGTATCGCCGGCGCCGCCGATTTCCGTGATCATGCCGGCAGCCATTTCCTGCAATTCGGCCTGGGCTTCGGCCATTTCCGTTTCCGACATCAGGCGTTTCAGTTTTTCGATTTTGGCTTTCGCTTCCGATACCGCCACGTCCCTGGATTTAATCATCTTTTTATAAGTGTCTTCAGCCACTTCCAGTTGTTGGCGGTTCTCTTCCAGTTGGCCTTTCACTGTTTGCAGTTCCAGGGCCATTTGGCCGGCGACGGCGCGGTTGCCTACTTTCAGGTTAGCCGCGATGCGGGCCGTGAGTTCTTTTTCTCTTGTTTCCAGGGTCTTAATCTGGCGCATCAGGCGTTCGATAAAGCCCGCGTGGGTGGCCAGGTTATCGTTGAACCGGGCAATTTGTTTCCTGAGGTTTTCCATTTCAACCTCGATCAGGGCTTTGGGGTTGGCCCGTTCCATTCCCGAAACAAAGAGACCGATAAAACCGCGAAATAGATTCATAATTCGTTTAAACACGATGTCCTCCTATATAACGACATAACGACCAGGGGAATATTTTAACTGATGAAAATCGAAATGTCAAACGCCATGAGATTTTTTTAGCCGCCGCCAGGCATTAATTTTTTATGGCTGGTTGTACATTGTTTTTTTTTAAAATACAACCAAAAATACAACTAACGGAGTATTGACAATAAGAGGATAAAGTGGGTATGATGTATTCGCTTTAAAAGCCTCGTTCTAATCGGTTTCAATTTCAAGATCAGTATATGTTTTAGTATCTACAACAAATAAAAAAAATAAAGGAGGTCTCAATGAGACGTGTTGTAAAATCGTCATGGTTTTTTTGGATGTTGTTCTTGTGCATCGGTTTCGGTTCAGTGGGATTTTGCGCTGAATTAGCGCCGTCCGCGGAGATTATAGCCGCGGCGCGGCAAGGGTTGGTGGATTTCCCCGGTCTGACCGGCGCTTCTTTGCAGGAGGGTTTCCAGGTTTATACGGCCACCCCGGCTGCGTTGATGTCAAATGACGACCTGGGAGCGATCATGATTCCCACCGGTCAATGGCGCTTCGTGGTGACTTGCGGCGAACAGCCGATGGGACTGCTGACCGTGGCCCAGGTAGAAGGTCAATGGCAAGCTGTCTCCCTGGGTGGGGCCGGCCTGGCAACGGAAATGTCCCGGGTATTGAAAACATGGGACCCGGGAAACGGTTACAACTTCCGCTTTGTAAGGGTCTACCAGGCCATGACCGACCTGGTGGAAATTTCCCGGGCAAATGATTCCCGAAAGCAGGGTTATGTACCACTGACATCTGCCAGGGCGTCGTTGGGAATCCGGGGCGAGTTTGCGCCGGGGGTATTGTTAAATGATGCGGAAATTATTTTGCCGCTGCGGGATGCTGTCGCTAAAAACATTAATATGTTCGAAGCACAGCCGCAAAAATAATGTAAAAGGGGAACTACCATGAATAAGAAATCGATTTTACCTGTAATAAGTATTGTTTTGTTGATGTTTTGTTTTTTCGGGGTTACATCATCGTTGTTGGGTGACGTGACGTTAGCGGTGCCGGAGCGTATCCAGCAATACAGTAACTGGTGTTGGGCAGGGACCAGCGAGGCGGCTTTAAATTATTACGGCCAGTATCCCAGCCAGTGCGTGATTGCCAATTTTGCCTGGAATACCACCAAGTGCTGCAGCGGGAGTACCAATTTTTATGACAAAGTAAAAGGCTGCAACAAAGCCAATTACCTGTATGGGACTTCCGGGTCCATCGAGGATATAATGGGTAATTGGGGTGTGGACAGCGTCGGTACGGACAGCCCGTTGTCATGGAGCCAGAGCGTCACGGAACTGGATAACGGTTATCCTTATTTTATGCGCTGGGGTTGGACCGGCGGCGGCGGTCATTTCCTGGTGCCCTATGGGTACATTACCACGGGTTCTTACTTGAAATATATGGACCCCTGGCCCGGGGAAGGTTATACGACTTCTCTTTTTACATATGTCGTCAGTGCGTCCGACCACGAGTGGACCCATACCCTGACAACGTATTGACAAAATAAATCTTTAAAAAATCAAAAAAATTAAAGGAGGACACTTTATGAAAAAACTTT
>JAUPLE010000098.1 GCA_030837085.1 Acidobacteriota bacterium
GGCGTCTGTTCTAATTATCAACGGCAAAGGAAAAAACTTTGCCGCCGGGGCCGATATCGATTTTTTCATCCTGAATATCGAAGCGGGCCGGATCGATCGCATCGTGGATTTCACGCGGGAAGCGCAGGCCACCCTGGCCAAAATCGATTGCTTCCCCGGCAATGTCATCGCCGTTGTGGACGGCTTTGCCCTCGGGGGCGGGGCCGAGTTAATGCTGACCGCCGATGTGATAACCGCCGCGCCCCGCGCCCTTATCGGGTTCCCCGAAACCGGCATCGGCATCTACCCCGGACTGGGCGGGACGTACCGGTTAACCCATAAAGTAGGGGAGGGGCTGGCCAAATACCTCATCGGCACCGGCCAGTTGCTGAACGGTAAAGACGCCGCGGTCATCGGTTTGGTGGATTTCTGCGCCGCGCCGGAAGACATGACTACCCAATGGCTGCTCTCGCAGGTCCAGGCGGTAAATGCCGAGAACGCCGGGAAGCGGGAACTTCCCGGTAAATGGCAAAATATCTCCGCCTTTATGATCCAATATTCACTGCAGGAATTACTGGAAAAAACTTTCACCGAAGACTGGCAAATAAAAATCCAGGCGAGACTCCGAAGCAAAGCGCCCATTGCCCTCCACCTGGCTATGGGACTGATCCATGGCGCCGCCTCGTGCGGGTATGACGAAGCCGTGGCCAATGAACTGGCGCACCTGGAGGAAATCTTTAACACCGAAGACGCCCTCACCGGGTTGAAGAGCGTCGGTAAATACAGACCCGTTTTCAAAGGAAAATAAGAGAAAAAATGAGAAAGCCCCTTAAAACACAGGCAAAATTAAAAGAATTATTGACCGCCTATTTCCGGCGGTTTGAAGAAAAGAAAAAGCCTGTGGCCTGGTGCACGTCGGTGGGGCCGGCCGAGTTGTTACGGTCCTTTGGTTACGAAGTCTATTTCCCTGAGAACCACGGGGCCCTGATCGGCGCCCGGCGACTCGGCGCCAAATATATCCCCGCCGCCGGTAGGGAAGGGTTTTCCCCGGACATCTGTTCGTACCTCACCAGCGACATCGGCGCATACTTAATGAATGAAACACCCCTGGATATATACGGCCTTGCCAACGTTCCCGCGCCCGATGTCCTGGTTTACAACACCAACCAGTGCCGCGAGGTGAAAGAATGGTTTACCTTTTACGGGGAGAAGTACCGGGTCCCGGTCCTGGGCATCGACACCCCCCGGGATATCGACGCCCCCACTCCCGCCTTGCTGGCCTACCTGGAAGCGTCGTGGCGGGAGATGATTACCCGGTTGGAAAAATTATCCGGCCGGTCCTTTGACCCCGCCCGTTTCGAAGAAGTAGTAACGCTTTCCCACCGGGCCTGTGGGCTCTGGCAGGAATTCCTGGAATCCAACCGCCGGCGGCCGGCCCAACATACCTTTTTCGATCATATCATACTCATGGCGCCCGTGGTGGTGCTGCGGGGAACCCGGGAAGCCGTGGATTTCTACAGCGACCTGGTTGCCGAAGCAGCGGCCGTTGATTGCACTCATATAAAAGAAAAATACCGCTTTTACTGGGAAGGTATGCCCGTGTGGGGTAAAATCCGGTTCCTGGCGGAGCTTTTCAACCGTCATCACATCAGCATCGTGACCTCAACCTACTGTCATTCCTGGGCCTTTCATTTCGACCCGCAAAATCCCCTGGCTTCTTCCGTAAAAGCCTATGCCGGTATATTCATCACCCGTTCACAGGAATACAAGCTCCGTTATCTCGAAGACGTTACCCGGCGATTTTCCATTGACGCCGTGCTTTTCCATGATTCAAAAACCTGCCCTTCCAACACCAACAGCCGTTTCGGCATCCCGCAGAAACTCAAAACAACCACCGGTTTGCCTTCCCTGACCTTTTACGGCGACCTGGTGGATTTAAGACATTTTTCCGAAGAAGAATTTGCCCTGCGATTGGAGGCATTTATTGAACAACTGGACTAACCAAAAGTTTTTGGGGGTCCAGGGACCTTTTTTCAAAAAGGTCCCTGGCCGCCGGAGGCAACAGTAATGACTCGTTCCCCAGGCGTAATCGGACTCGATATCGGTTCTTCCTATGTCAAAGCCGTATCATTGAATACCGGTAACGGCATCGCGGAAAAGTACGTGCAAAAAACCGGCTTCGATTATACATCGGCTGCGTCATTGCTGGTGGAACGTTTCCGGCGTCGGCCCGCTGCGTTGGGGGTAACGGGCTACGGCAAAAACCGGTGGCAAGATAATAATATAAGTGCCGCCCGGGTGGTATATAAAACGGAAATATCCGCGTTGGCCCGGGCCATGAATCACCTGGGCATTCTTGATGGGACATTGGTGGACATCGGCGGCCAGGATTGCAAGATATTAAAGATAAAAAACGGGAAATTAGTAGAACATGCCTTGAACCGGCGGTGCGCCGCCGGGACCGGTAGTTACCTGGAATTTATCGCCTACCGGATGGACATGGAACCCGCAAAGATGAATGAAATGGCGGTTCGGGAAAAAGAATATTATCCCCTAAACAGTTTTTGCACCGTGTTTGCCGGGACGGAAATCCTGGATTGCATCAAGAAAAATGTCCCCCTTTCCAGGTTGGTTCGGGGGTTGTATGTATCCATTGTTGAGCGGGTGCGGGAAATCGCCGGCCTTGATGCGCCGGTTTTCTTATCCGGTGGCGTAATAGCCTATCACCCGGTATTGCTGGAAATATTTCAAACCATTTTGGGGAAAGAAGTTCCTGTGGCCGTGGTCCCTGAACCCCAATTCCTGGCGGCGTTGGGAATTGCCGCCTATGCCAAAGAAAAAATGCTTGCCCCCAATAATAATGAAAAAGGAGAAGACGAATGAATGGTCGATACCGAAACTCCCCCATTCCACTGGAAGACATAACCGGGACCATTGGAACAATGATCCTGGAGCGGGCCATTGAATGGCCGGATCATCCAGTGTTTGCATACCGGGAGCAATCCGGGTATGTCCCGGTTTCCTGGCATGCCCTATTAAAGGATGTGGTTTCCATCGTGAATTTTTTACAGACCACGGGTATAAAAAAGCGTGACCGGGTGGCGGTGTTAAGTCCCAACAGTTATGCCATGCTGGTCTGGGAACTGGCGGTAACATCAATGGGCTCCATCTCCGTGCCTATTTTTGCCGGATACGATGCCCCGCATATCGATTACATCCTGAACCATGCGGAACCCATTGCCATATTTATCAACGGCGAGGAAAGACTATCAAGGTTCGAGGCCTGTTCCGGCCGGCCTGCCGTTAAAACCGTCGTAACCTTTCACGAGTCAAATTATACCCGGTTTAACGATTGTTTGAATGGCAATTCCAGCGAGAAGTTTTTCCAGTTGGTTAAAAAAGTCATGCCGGAGGATGTCTGTTTTATCCAATACACATCCGGCACCACCGGCGACCCCAAGGGCGTGATGCTGACCCATAAGAACATCATATCCCAGCGAAAAGCGCATGAAAAAACCTGGACTATCCCGAAAGGTTCCCGTTTTTTATCGTATCTTCCCTGGCACCATTCCTATGGTGGACTTTTCGAACGGTTTACTGCCCTGTACCACGGTGCAGCCATTTACCTGGAGGATTCCCTGGGCAAAGATATCCAGCGGTTGATTTCCGACTGGAGCATTGTCATGCCTACCCACTTTTTCAGTGTTCCCAGGATTTACCGGGCGCTGGTCATTGAAGCGCGGTTGAATGCTGAAATAAAAGAAATCCTTTTTCACCCGGAACTTAAATTTATATATACCGCCGCGGCCCCACTGCCCAGGGACTGTGGGGAATATTTTAATAAACATAACATCCCGGTACTGGAGGGGTGGGGTTTAACGGAAACATCACCCACAGTAACCATGACTTCCCTGGACCGGCCGCGTATTCACTCTTATGTCGGCGATCCCCTACCGGGCTGTGAAATCCTCACCACGGAGGAGGGTGAAATCCTGGTGAAAGGTCCCAATGTTATGAAAGGATATTATAAAGACCCGGTGAAGACAGCGAATGCCATAGACCATTACGGGTGGCTTCATACCGGCGACATGGGCGAGCTGACCGATTATGGTTTAAAACTCCATTATCGCCGCGACGGGATTTTTAAGCTGTCCAATGGCGAAAAAGTGTCTTCCATCGTGGTGGAAAACGCTTTGACCGTCTCTTCCGATTGGATTAACCATGGAGTGGTTTTCGGTTCCGGCGAAAATTATGTAGGCGCCCTCTTGTTTCCCAATTTCCGCAGCCTGGAAGAGTGGGCCAAACGCAATAACAGGACGCTGCCCCAGGAGTGGGAATTGTCAAAGGATAAAGATATACAGGCGTTATTTCAAAAAGAAGTGGACGCCGGGATGAGCGAACTGGAACCCTCTTATCTCAGGGTGAAAGCGTTTGTTATTATTCCCCATGAGTTGACCATTGAGAACGGTTGTTTGACGCCGTCCATGAAAGTCGTGCGCCACCAGGTGGCGCAGAAGTACCAGGATTGGATACATGCCATTTTCCGTCCCGTGAAGCATCCCGAAAGGGTGCCGTATATTGTAGGCAGTGAAGTAGGGGGGGCTCTTTTCGAGAAAACCGCCCCCCCTTCCCCCCCCACAAAAGCTTTTGAGAGGTTTTTATGAAAGAAATAAATTTTACCATTAACAATCGACTTTTCGATTCATACCTTGAGCGGATGAATTTTCTAAATGAGATCAGCATCGATTATCCCGAAGCCATATCGTTTGGTTCCGGGAGGCCGCCTGAGGCGTTTTTCAATGTTAGGGACGTGATTTCCTGTTTTCAAACATTTGTAGACCGGAGCCGGACCGACGGCGAAATATCGGACGCGACCTATAATGCCCTGGGTCAGTATAACAAAACCAAGGGGATCATCAATGAAGACATCGCCCGGCTGTTGGAAACAGATGAAGGAATCCGGGTTCAGCCCGAAGATATCATCATGACCGATGGCGCACAGGAGGCCATGGCCATAATCATCGATACTCTTTTTGACGCCACTGCCGGGGACGGCGTGCTGTTGGTCAGCGAGCCATCTTACATCGGTTTCGTCGGCTACGCCAAAATAGCCGGCATCGCCATTGCGGCCGTTGATAGGAAAGGCGACGGTATTTGCCTTGATCACCTGGAGCAGACCATACTTCGCCTCCAAAAAGAAGGCAAACACGCCCGGGTCCTTTACGAAGTGCCGGATTTTCACAACCCCACCGGCGCGTACATGCCCCTGGAAGAGCGCAAGCAGTTGCTTGAGTTGGCCGAAAAGTACAACTTTCTCATTGTTGAAGACAATCCATATGGGTATTTCCGGTATGATTCCGAAAAAATTCCCACCTTAAAAGCCCTTGATCCATACCGGCGTGTTCTACATATCGGCAGTTTTTCCAAGACCCTTTTCCCCGCGGTAAGGATGGGTTACATCGTTGCGGACCAGGTGTTCACAACCAACAATAAACCAATCAAACTGGTAGAGGAGTTTAAAAAAACCAAAAGCTTTATTACCGTGAACACTTCCACGCTTTTGCAGGCTATGGTGGGAGGATTTCTCCGGCGGCAGAACCATTCCCTTATCGCCTCCAACACGGACAAAATAGAAGCCTGCCGCCGGAAACGCGACGCCATGATCGAAGCCCTGACCTCGGCGTCATGGGGAGGGACAGCGGCGGGAACAGGCGGCGTCAAATGGAACAAACCCTCCGGCGGTTTTTTCCTCTCTATGGATGTACCGTTTGAGATGACCGATCAACTGCTTAAAGAGTGCGTCGAAAAATATTCCGTTATATTTTGTCCCATGTCGTTTTTTTGCCTGGACAGCACCAGGGGGACGCGACAGATAAGGCTTGCTTTCAGTAACATGACCGGTGAAAAAATCCAGCAGGGCGTGCAGCGGTTATCCGCATTTATCAAAGCAAAAAGCTAAAAAGTCCTAAGAGTGTTTTGAAGTTTTTAATGCAGAAGAATAAATGCGACGAACCGCGAAGAAAGAAAAATGTTTTTAGTAAAGATTTATAAATTTTGACTTCCTGGACCCCTCTCTAATCCTTCATTCAAAATAAAAAGGTCAACTTTCATCGGTTTTGACTAAAAATTTATTTTTTATGTTATATTGATAGAGAGGAGAGATGACAATGAGTAAGTCTAAAAAGAGAACAAAAGTTAATTTGTGGTTTTCGGAGAGGGAAGCCAGGGCGGATAGGTTCTTTTTTGTTCCTGTAAAGAAGGGCAAGAAGAAAAAAGTAACCCGGTGTACTGGAATAACCCTGGATACTCAGCCGCCTAGCGACACTTCGGAATTTCTAACCGCGGCTTATTTGCCTATAAATTAGGGAGGGATCGTACAATCAGCCTATGCAGCCGTAAAGAGGGGAATTCCTGGCGCTAAAATAGCTGTAAATATCCCGGCAGAACAGGCGACACCCTTAAATAGCGAAGGACCGCGATGTAGAATTATCCCTTCGATTATGTTGCCTCTGACTGGAACACCCCTACATCGTGTCCGGATTCGGTTTCAACTTGTGCGTTTAATAGCGAAAACGTTCTCCTAATGTTGATAGCATGGTAGCAAAAACAAGGAAATACAATACAATTGCAATAACACACCAAATAAGTGTGGCTTTTGCCCAATTGGCTTTGCTTGGGTTGGTGTTGCTCCCGAATCCCCATACAAAAAGCATGATGATGTTTACAAGTGGAATCGCGGCAATTAGCATTGTTATCATCCACTCGCCTAGTGAAACATGGTTAACCTGGGTCGTTTGGTCATTCATAAATATGTCCTCCTAATTTTGATATTATATTAACTTAACATTGTAAAAAAAAAAAGTCAAGAAAATTCTTTCTCTTTTTAGCCGCTAAGAACGCGAAGGACCGCGAAAAAAAAGATTTGTCTGTGTTTGTCTGTGTTTGTCTGTGGCCTTTCTTATGCTTTCACCGGCTATTGCTATCCCTCGCACCAGGCACTGTGAAAATAAAATTTTTTTATTTAGGGTGTTATTAGGGACAAGCCGTTGTAATTGAAGCACAGAAAACAATAACTGCTTCTCCGGCGATCCTGATACGCGATGGCTCGTTGTTTTCGATATCTACCATTACATTCATTTCACCAGGCCTGCGAATGGTTTCGCCCTGGCGTGCTCTAAATTGAAAATACGTCCCATTGTGTTTAACCAGTCTATGCTTTACCAGGTATGCCCCCAACGGGCCATTGGCATTTCCAGTTACGGGGTCCTCATTTATCCCGATACCAGGAGCAAACATCCTGCCGTGAACCAGTATTTCCGGTGTCGGAGAGTCAAGGGTAAAAACATAAAACCCGGGACAACCGATTTCTTTTCCCAACTCCTTTAGTATTCCCATATCGGGTGTTAATGCGTCCAACTGTTCTTTACGTTTGATACCGATCATAATTTTCCCATGTCCGGTGGAAACAACCTGGACAGGACATCGGTCATCGATATCTTCTGAGTTCAAATCCAGGGCGCGAAGTAATGTTTGGATGTGATTGTGCTCCAGGAGGGGACCGAACCGGATTTTTCCCTGGGTCATTATAATTTTATAATCATTGTTGTCAGGGACAATATCTACGGGTAAAATACCGGCTCCGGTACGTTGGAGTACCCGACAGGCAGGGAGTTTTTCTATTCTTGCCCTCACGTAATGGGCAGAAATTGTTGCATGGCCGCAAATAGGTACTTCGGTATAAGGGGTAAAAAAACGAACCCAGACATCATGGTCTGTGGATGTAGGTTTCAGAATGAAGGCTGTTTCGGAATTATTCAGTTCCCTGGCAATATCTTGCATTTGGGATTCTGTTAACCCATCGGCGTGTGGTATGACACCTGCCGGATTGCCGCGGAAAACTTCTCTTGTGAACGCATCCACCTGGTAAACTGGAAATTGTAAGTATTTGTCATGCATAGATCGGCCTCCTTAGCTATCACAAAAATCACATGGCGGTTCATATCATTGGATTTAACGTATTATATCCCAAAAGCCCGGTTTTGTATATGGTGATATACTTAAAGGTAATTCAGATAATAAGGTCCGTGCTACCGTGCTGCGAAGGGATTTGATTCTGTTATAATTCGCCATGGCAAACCCCTTTGGATAATTTTCTTTTCCGAACTCTTTTCCGAACCTGTTTTTTTGCCGCTAAGAACGCGAAGAACCGCGAAGAAAAAGATATGTCTGTGTTTATACTTCGCCGTGTGATACCAACTGGGTTCCGCTAAAGATCAGTACCACTTTTTTCAACGTGGTTTGGCCAATGGTTTTTTTAAATTTTTCATCCTGGCTGTAATGCTTCAATTGGACTTCCGCTTCTTCCTTTATTTTCACTATTTTTTTCGGGGTTAATTCTTTCTTTTTGTCCTGGGGTTTACAATATTTGATTTCGATAAGATAGGAATACTTTAACGCCGGGTATTGCGCCAGGAATGGTTGCAACACCAGGTCGGAATATCCTTTTTGAAGTTCTTTTTCCGAATAGACCAGGTACAGGGCGGATAATCCCAGGTATACATTCAAAAATGCCTGGATTGCTCTTTCTCCCGCTATTAGGTCTCTTATCCCCATCGATATCTCCATTTGTTGAACAAGATATTCGATTAACGGTTCCCATTTCCCATAAAAGGCCATCTCTTTCATCAAGTCTTCATATTTACTCAAATCGATGGTAAATAAACCGGTTTCCTCGTAGGTTTCCTTGATATAATCGTAGTATAGCCGTTTAATAGCTTCATTGGGAATTTTAAGTATCGCTTTTTTTTCTTCATCGATGCCGGTAATGGTTAAAAGACCGAAATAGTACAGTAGGGAAATAAAATTCTCCGGGCTTACCAGTTTATGAACAGGGAAACTGTCGACAATGGCGGAATGAATGGAATTGTTTTCTATAATTTGCCGGAGTTTAGAGAAATTGCCATTGGTTTGACTGGTAGGGGCGCCTTTTTGGTCGATGACTATCAAATGGCGCAGCTTATTATAATCGATCCTGGCGTTATGGTCGATGAGACTGCCTGGAAATTGAGAATCAACCATATATTCCTTGAGGAAGTATAATATATGGACAGTGTTAAACAATTCATTGGAGGCATGGAGGGAAAACCGGTAATGGTTATACCATTGGCTCATCATTTCCAGCAGTTCCGGGGTGGAATGGCGGATTTTCCCGGTTTGCCGGTAGTATTCGATCATGGTTTCCACTTCCGGTCTAGTGAATCCCATGATCTCGTTGATATCGGAATGGAGGGAAATATTAGTGGCGATATTAAACCCGGAGGTAACGTCATCCAGGGTGATAGGAGATACGCCGGTCATAAATAACCGGGATATGGGGGCTTCGGTGTCGGTAGTACCCCCTTTAAGGACATTAAAAAATGCCCGAAAAAAGCCGCTGCCGTGGGTTACTTTTTCAAATTCCTTTTCACCGGCTTCGGAGAGGATGGTATTGGCAAAGTTATCGTATTCGTCGATGATGACATATATTTTTTGGTCTTTTTTCTTACAGTACTTTAATAATGTTACCATCACATCGGAAGCGTTTTTTCTCAAGCTAAATTCCGTTTCTGCTTTTTCGATATCAATATCCAATATTTTCCCATATTTCGTTATAAAGCCGGAGGCAGATTCCCTGATATAATTGAGAAACGATTCTTCTACGCTTGAAATATCGGGGCTGACCATGGAAAAATTCAGTTTAAAAACCAGGTAACTGTTTTTTTCATTCGTGGGTTTTTTGTGGATATCGGTTCCGCTAAAAAGGAAATCGAAACGGCCTTTATACGCGATATCATAGTAAGCTTCCAATATCCCCAGGAGGAGTGATTTCCCGAAACGGCGGGGGCGGATGAGGAATAAGAAATCCCCTTTTTCTTCGATATCTCTTATAAACCGGGTTTTGTCCACGTAATAAAGGTTTTTTTCCCTGAAATCATTGAAATCGGTTTTGCCATAAGGGATACGTTTTAGTTGTTGTATGTCGTTCATGGTTCTATCTTAAACCAAAAAATCTCAATTGTCAATCTTGGGCAACCCCGTGAATCTGCTTCAAAATTCAAAGACCCAAAATTCAAAGCAAAAAGCAAAAACTGCCCACAAATGACACGAATTACCACGAATGCTTTTGTCCACTTAACGGCGATTACACTGATTGACACAGATTGTTTTTCCGCTTTTCCGTTTTCCCGCTTTCCTCTACCCCCTGAATCCTAATCCCTGACCCCTGTTTTCTTTCTTCATCATTCATCATTCATAGTTCATCATTCCATTCACTCTGACCTTTTTTGCTTCCTTTTTCCCTAACCCCCACCTCCTGAATCCTGACTCCTGATTCCAGTTTGGTCATTGGATTTTGAACATTTGGGATTTCTCCCTTGATCTCGTGCTTCGGATTTTACTCAAAACTGGCTCTATAAAATGGTTTTGATTTTTTTAGTGCTAAAGAGGAGTTAGCGTTTTGGCTGATTTGGGAGTGCTTAATTCTCTCATTAATTAGACTCCAGATAGGATGTCATTTTTTTTTCAAAAATATCTTGCATTTTCAATTTTTGTGTGGTAAAAATATTTCTTTCGCGAGAAAACCGCGATGCTTAAAAGAATAGAAGACATTTGAAAACAGGAGGCATAAATGGCTGATAAACCAAACACTCTACCTGAGACATCAAGCAATAATATGTGTTCAAAAGAATCGGCAGAAATTGATCTATTAAAAGCTCAGAGAAAGTCCTTAAAATTCAGTAATATTCTAGAAATTGTAAAATCTATACTTATCGGCGCTGGTGCTGTCGCGGTATTTTTAATACTTCACCATCCGGAATCTTATATCAAAATAAAATCGTCAACGGAAGAAATTCAAAGAGAAAGGGCAAAGATGTTCCTTGAATTGCTCAAAGAAAAGGATGCTCAAAAAATTTTAATGGGTATTAAGGCGCTTAAGCACGTGTATCCCATTGGAGAAGAGGATTGGTTGGTAAAAATCGAAAAAGATTATATCGGTCAAACGGATGCCCCAATAATCGAGAAAGCGTTAAGGGATTATACTGCCGCGATGGAAAAAGGAAAAGCTCTTGAAAATCAATTAAGCCGCCTGAAGAAAATGCTACCTAAGAAAGAACCTTCCCCAGGTATACCTCCTCCTCCAACTGTTAGTGTTGATCCTGAACCCCCAATTGATGGAGGACGTTTAAGTATAAAGCCTGAAAATATACCGGGGAAAATTCGAGAATTAGAAACAGAAATAATATTGAATAACTATACTATTCGTAGTAATAAGTTGATATTAGAAACCCATGGAGTTCCATTGGAATTGGATGAATCGCAAGAAATAGATGATTGGAAAGGTAAATGGTACACTAGCTGGGAAGTTGATAATCAGATATCTTACCAGAAAGAAGCGCTGAATAATCCGTTAACCTTTGAAATCAAAGGGGATACCTTAATAGGGTCTTATACTTTTAAAATAAATGATACCCCTGTCAATGGAGAAATAAGAGATATTAAAGTCAACCAGAATTGTTTAACAGGCAATTATTATGAGAGAGGCAGCAAGGAAACCGGAACGGGGACCGTTGAATTTTTAATGTTCCCGGGAAAAAAAGACGCTTTTATTGGAAGATACAAACACCTTAAATCAAATTTTACAAAAATCGATGGATATTATAAAATATGGATAGGCAAAAGGATTGAAAAATGATAAAATCAATTTCCAGAAAAAGAGGGAGCAAAGGACATGAAGCGCCGGAACCAATTACAGGCTTACCCTGGCATGTGTGTATAATTTTTACCTTACCTACCTTTCAAAACACTCATTAGGACTTCATCGATCTCTTTATATATCTGATAATCGAATATATTGTCACCTGTTATCAATGGCAAACGCATCGATACTGTCAAAGGCCATAACATAGTATCGTCAACCTTAATTTTGCCACCTTCTCTTTGATATTCTTTTTTTAACCAGGATGAGAGCCTATCATATAAAGCCTTTATTTGGTTGTGTCTTTTCCGTGGTTCAATCGTAAGCAACCGATCTATTACATGTTTGCCGATTCTTATATAATATTTGAAGAAATCGCCATCTTTGGTGGGATTAGTCATTGCAACTGCGTATGCCTGTAATGCCTTATATTTTGATTGTAAGTTTTTGCCCCACCAATAATCGCCCAAATGCCAATGAAGATCGTTGCAAATTCCAATAAAATCATGTTTTATAACAATGTCCAATGCTTCTTTAAATATATTTATTGCTTTTTTTTCATTCCCTCTGGCAAACAGAACTCCCATATACCTTGACATTTTAAGTGATTTTTCTTTTGGATCATTTTCACCTTGGATATCACTTTCCAGTTCCTCCTCTGTTAGGCATGCTTCTTTTTCCATCCAGAATATACGGTCAAGTGCTTCTAGGCATTGGGAAACGATCGCTTGATTTCCAGCCTTTGATGCTTCATCTTTTGCTTTCTCCCAATTTTCTTTAGCCAGGATCAGATCATTTTTGTTTTCATATACTTCAGCAAGTGACATGTAAAAGAAATGGGCATCAATATAGTTTTTGAAATGGTTGTTATTTATATCCAGGATTTCTATAGCCTCTTCAAATCGTTTTTCTTTGTTCAGTAAATCCGAATAATCGAAGATTATTTGTGTTTTGAGTTCATGTAATCCATACATATCTGTTTTTTTCAGTGCCTCCAAATACCTTCGTTCAGCCAGTTTGTTTTTCCCTTCTGCCTGGTTGTTATGTGCTAATCCTCGAATAGCTCGTACATATTCATACCAGAGTT
Source organism: Acidobacteriota bacterium (assembly GCA_030837085.1). Lineage (GTDB taxonomy): Bacteria > Acidobacteriota > Aminicenantia > UBA2199 > UBA2199 > JAKAGC01. The sequence goes on from JAUPLE010000098.1 coordinate 12,801, forward strand.
TATTTTTTTTGGCGTTATCCATGCACTGCAAAATTATTTTCTCTGATTCCTTTATATTACCTAATTCCCTAATTGCCAGGGCGCGATTATGAGCAATTGATATTTGGGCTTCAAGATCATTCATTTCGCCTGCAATCTTTTCTCCTTCTTGTGACATTTTAATTGATTCTTCAATTCGATGGGTTCTTCTCAATAGTTCTCCCAGGTTAGTTAATGAATTCAGTATGCATTCCTGGTTTTTTGTGAGCCGGGCTAATTTTAGGGAATATCTGTGGGATTCCTCTGCTTCTTTGAATTTTTCCAAATGCTGAAAACAGATACCTCTTTGATCAATGGCACGAATTTTTTCATCACGTTTATTATTAATCTCTGCGATTCCTTCAAGTTTATTAAGAGCCTCTATTGCTGCCGTGAATAGATTACTATCCCATCTCCATTGATATAAGAACCTATAGATTCTTGATAAATGGTTATAATCATTACCAGCTTTCTCGAAACATTGGATGCATCTTTTAAACAATTGCTCTATTTCAGAGAGTGTTCCGTCACCGTTATTGAGTATAAGTATGATGGTATAACTTTCCCAGAGTTGCCCGGCAACAGTATAAAACCCTTTTTTTTCTTCTTGCCAGGCATTATCGCTCAATATCTTAAGCGTTCCTTTTATATCGCCAGATTCAAAATGTGAAGAGGTTTTTGCCAAATGGCATTGATAAACCCAATCCCATTCTTTTATCTTTTTTGCCAGAACAATTGCTCTTCCTAATATTTTTCTTCCTTCCTTGAATTTTTTTTGTCTAATGAGCATTAAACCAACATCGTGAAGAGCTATAATCATTTCCTGGCAGTTCCCCCCCAGTTTCTTTAATTTGAATAGGTCCCAATACAGTGCTTCCGCATTTTTAAATTCATCTATTTTAAACCAAGCGTTTGCTTCGCCTTTGATTGCTAAATTTCTGGCATAATAATTACCAGTTGATTCAGCTATTTTCCTGGCTTCCTGAAAATAACCTATTGACTTATGTGGATGATTAAGGTCCAGATTTGTGCTCCCAATATTTATTAGGGCTAAAGATCGCAGAGTTTCTAGTCCATATTTTAAACTAATTTTTTCTGTTTTATAAAACCATCCGAGTGCTTCTTCGAATTTTTTTTGTTGAACCGCTAAATTACCCATCCCTAAAGAAGCAACGGCAACTCCCTCCAGGTCTCCTACAGCCTTTTTTATTGTAATACTTTCGTTCATTAATTTGGAGGCCTCGTCAAAATCTTTTTCATGAATCGTCATGGCAAGATTATGAAGTGAGCGCCCTAATAACCACTTATCACCAGTAATCCTACCATGTTCGATAGCTTTTCTGTAATATGTCTCAGCTTTTTCTACATCACCTTTTTCGAAATAAACATAACCGCTATTTATATATGATTGGCCTATTCCCCATAAATTATTTATACGTTTACTGTAGTTGAACAGTTTTACATACCATTTGAGCGCTTCCTCATGATTTCCGTTTCGAGATAAGCAAAGTCCCATTGCGTTATAGAAATTTACACGTGTTTCAAATTTTATTTTATTAACCATTTTGCTTTTAGAGACTGTTTCAAAAAAAGTAAGATATAATACATTTTCCCAATATGGTTCCATATATATTATATCATCAACCATTATCATAATGGCTTCATCAAGTAAATTTAAATTAAAATAATGGAAAGCCAGGAAAATTGGAATATCACTATAATCTTTCATTGGTTCAAGGACATTTATCCATTCTTGATGAAAAGACTTTACCTCCTCCGGATCATTTAATAGATCCTTTTTAACAGATTTTGGTATATATATTTCTTTTTGTTTTTTGTCTAAAATTCCCTGTTGAACAAATTTTCGCATTTCTTTAGCCCAATTTTTGTCTGGAAAAATTTTATTAAATAAGTTGGGATCCAAAGGTAAGAAAGAGACAGCCATTAGCCCCAGCAATTTCCTTTTTTCCATGGGCAAAACTTTCATTTTGGCTTTTGGAACCGATTTAGTTTTACTTTCATCGGGAGGCTTTTGGAAAAAACTTGAAGCTAAATTGGATTTCTCTAATAATCCAGCCTTATCGATATCAGGTTGGGAAATAGACTCTCGCTCCTCTGGACAATACTCTGCTTCCGATACATCCGTATTAGATGCAATTTGTGAAGTAAAAGATATACTTGAGTAATCAACCGAAGGCAATTGTCGTAACATTCCTAGTTCCGGCTTTTTTATCCTCGGCTGATTAGTTAAACGCCGATAAAGAGACTCATACCCTTGCTCCGAATCTAATATATAATAGGTGTAAACCCTTAAAGGGGGAGGTATATATTTGATTTGATCCGACTTAAATATGACCGGTATAAAACCCCGGTTTCTTGAATCATCCTGATAAATATAGTGATAAATCAAGTTACCTTCCCATTTGACGCCTAATCCTTTTCCATGGGGTTCTTTACCTGTAATTTTTTGAAAATATTTTTTCGTACAAACAACAATAACAAAGGCGGCCGTGCGTATTTGTTCCTCCATCCATTTAAGCCAGCCTTCTGGGGGAGAAGCTTCATATTCATCGATATTTACATCGATTCCCTCCTCAGTGAGACGATTTGAAAGGGTCCAAACCTTTTGACAATGTTCATTCGAATCACGGCTGTAACTAATAAAAACCTTTGGTGATATCATGGGACAGTTTAACATATTTGCCCTTCTATTTCAACAAACTTCTTCTTAAATCCATCACGTATCTGACACTCTTTATCTCTTATGATACCATCGGCCTTCATATCCCGGCACTGCATATTCATTTTTAATTCCCCTTTGAGAATCGACCTCCTTTCCCTATTATTTTTTTTGTTTGATTGTACGGTGTTTGGTGGCTTTAGCTTCGGGTTCAGAACCCGGTTGGCGTTGAAAAGTTTCAATAGATCTGTGAAGTCGGAGTTGACGAACATCGCCGCCTCTAATCTTATGCGCATGCATGATTAATTCCCAGGTGGCGTCAAAACGGGCCTGGGCCGGTTGATCTTGCCAGAACTTTATGTCGAATGACCGATCCAGTTCCGATAGTTTGCCGTGTCTTTCGATAAATCCTTTTCTCATCGCTTACTCACATTTCCTCCATGCCCGCAAATCGGAGGTAAGCTGTCTGTCGGTTATTAATATTGCTTTTCATGATTTAACTTTATACATAAAAAACACCAAAATGTCAAGTCTTTCCTGATTCCCGGTAAAAAATTAGCCACCAGGGCGTGAAAGCGCGAAGGCACAAAGGTTCACCAAGGGGTGAGTGGGAAGGGATTGATGAATTATGAGTGATGAATGATAAATGATGAAAAAGAATCAGGAGCCAGGATTCAGGGATTAGGGGATTAGTTTTCTGTAGGGGCGCCCCCCCGTGGTCGCCCGTTTTTTTTCTTATTTCCAGATAACTTCAATAATACCTGAGTTTTCAATCGAATGGTCCGTGGTAAGAATCGGTATATTCAAAAATTTCCCGGTAGCAACAATCAATCGGTCATGCAGTTCCAACCCTTCAATCGTTCTGGCAATTTCAACAATTTCCATGGTCAGATCAATTATCCTGTAATTATCGGAATTAAGAATTTTCTTTTTTATATCTCCAAAATTCAACGGAATCCTGTTGGCATCTGTCAGGTACATGACTTCAACCATTGAGATAATGGAAATATAAATAATATGTTCTCCCCTATCTGTATCTTTCAGGATTTGTTTTGCCCTTTTTCCAATTTGCCCGTTCTTCGAAAAATAGCGTACAAGCGCGACTGTATCTGCTAAATATTCCATTTATGAACTCTTTGTATCAAAGATTGGCCGGATTTCTTCCGGATTTTCCGGATTTCTGTTTCAAGGTTATCGATTTTTTCAAAACCCAATCCTTCCCACACACCCTCAAGTTTGACAATTTTTTTGGGTCTGTGTTTCGATTTGAACAAAATAAATTCGACAAAATCGTTGATCTCTTCTAATTTATCACCTGGTATTGTCTCCAGCCTTGTTTTGATCTTATTCAGCGTCATTTCATGTAATTCCATTTTTTTTCCTACCTGCAATAATATAATCCTTAAATCCTTTTTTGTCAATATCGAAGGAAAAAAAATGCGGCAGACGGGTTATACCATTTCCCCCGGATTGTGTCTCATTGCCTTTTCAACCATTGCCGGGTGTTCTTCCTTAAACCGGTGAAACTGCGCCAGTATCTCATGCTGCAGTAAAGGTATCTTTTCCATATGCTCAATGAGCTCTGCGAAATTTGCCGATAACGGCGTGGAAGCTTCCACTTTCTTTTCCGCTGTTATTTCCTTTAGAAGTATAGGCCCTTCATCCAAAATAAACCAATTCATCGAGATCCCTAATTGACTCCCTAAGTTGTAGATGGTGAAAAAATTGGGAATGGTCTGCCCCTTTTCATTCCTGGCATAACTGACCCGATCGCAATTCAATGCCCGCGCCATCCTGGCTATCGATATATTGTTGGCCTGCCGGATTTTCAATAGTTTTGCGCCAATCGTTTTGGCTATATCTTTCCTGGTCATGATATCTCCTTGGCAATGTAGTTCACACATGAATCTGTTCGCTTCGCATATGAAGCAAAATTTTGCATTCGGGAAGCAAGTTGATTCACGTGTGAACGATTTTGATTCACGAGTGAAACATCCAGCTTCAGCAATGACACGAAACATTTCACGTGTGAAGCAAATTGATTTACGGGTGTTGTGTTTAGTTTCATCCATGAAGCACTTTTTGGTATCCCGGGCAAAAATCGCTTCATATGTGAACGAAATAGCTTCATCTGTGAATCGAATTGCGTCCCGCGTGAATCAGGTTGTGTCCCGTATGAATCAAGCTGCTTCACGGGTGAATGAAATAGCTTCATCTATGCCCCATAATGCTTCATTAATGGCGCAAAATGATTCATGAGTGAATCAAAACGCTTCATGCGTGAATACGTGAATGTATGAACATGTGAATTGATTTTCAAAATATAATCCCGCAAGAAGTATGATACTTCTTGCGGGATTTTGGACATTTAAGCTTTATCGTTAGTCGCTTTGGCTTTGACTTCGCCGGTGGCAGATGAAGTGGTAGAGGGTTTCCTCCGGTAGTATGCTTTTTTCAATTCAGCCACGATGGCATCCGCACCGGGTTTATTGGCTTTGGCCGCCGCTTTTACTGAATCGTAAAAAGCGCGACCGTCGCCAAATACATCGCCCCCCACGGCTATATAACTGTCCGTGAGCTTCTCCACTACCAGGACGATGTTCTCCACCGTGCCTTTTACTTGCGTATAAAAGTCGAAATTCTTCCGGAATCTTTCCAGGCTGAAATAGTTTGGACAGTATTGTGGGTATTCAGTGGCATATTTCAATGCCAGTTCAACGAATGGCAACGCCTTGGAACCCATTTTATATGTCGATCGTTTTTCACTTATCTTGAGATTAATCGCATATTTTGAAATAGTCGCGTCCAATGCGGCCAAATTCACTTTAATACTCTCCATATCCTCGATAGCTAACGTTTGGGGTGTTCTTTCGTATCCCATTATTTCTTCTCCTTAAAATGATATTGTTCTCTGCTCCAACTCCTCGCAGAGGCCGTTGATAACATAATCAAGCGCCCCCGGTACCTCTAAAAGTCGGAGCAATTCGATGTTTTCTTCTTTCAAAGGGATAGCGCATATCCCACAGAAAGCCAATATCCACGCCGGTATTGTATAACCGGCCACCACGATTTTCTTTTTTCCTACTTCTTCCCCGTTTGATTGCTTCACCCGTCTCTCCTTATTGAAGATTTTTCCGATCTTTCTTCCATTGACCATTCCATTTCATGGCTCTTGGTAGTTCCCGGCGCACTCCCGGATGTTAAATTAAGCCTCCCGGCTGTTCCTGAAAGAGTACGCAAGACGCCGTCAGAGGTGTTTAAAGATTTTTCGAATCGCATAAAACAATATTAGTTCAATTTTATGAATTTGTCAAGTATAAATACTAGAAAGGTTCAAAAAATTAATGCGATAATTATTTGTCCGATTTTTCTCAAAACTCTGCAACTTACAAGAAATCATTTCTTCATTTTTTTCGTTCTTTCCAGGGATTGTTAAATATTCTATTTTGATGTATACTGAAACTTCAAGGTTTTCGCCTGGTTTTGGCGGAAGCTTCTTTGCAACAGGTATTAAATGAAAAGAAAATTCAAAGACTCCCGGTTTTCCATCGATATGGAAGAAACAGGTAAAAGACTAAAAACTTTTCGTGTTTCACGTGGTATTACACTAGCGGAATTAGCAGAGCAGTCCGGACTATCCCCGGCCATGCTGTCGGAAACAGAAGCGGGTAAGAACAAGCCATCGCCCAACTTGATGTTGGCGATGCACCGGATATTTGGGCTGAATATCCATTGGTTGTTAACCGGCGAGGGAGAACCGCTGGTAAAACAAAATACCACGCGGCCTCCACTGGATAAAAACGGCGATATCATCTGTGATATGGACTCGCTGCTCTGGCTCATGGACCGGGTGTCCATGGTTAAGTTCGCGATGTTGACCTACTTTTCCATGTATTATTTCGATCATAAGGAGTATATCGCAAAAATTTTAAAGGAGCAGGACGAAAAAAGTCTCGATGAAAACGAAAAAGGAGAAAACAATGAATAAAACCAAATTAGCCATGATCTTCATATTATTGGTCTCTTTGACCACATCGTATATGTATGGATTCTTTGCTGCAAATGAAAGTTGCACTGCATTTGTGCCGGCCCAATGTACTCCCGGGGTAAACAAGAGCCTGGCGTCGGGGGCCAATTTGGGGCAACTAATTATCGATGGCGGTGGCTATTTCCTGCAATCCAACGGCGACTTCCAGGTTTTCCTTGCAAAAGTGGAACTATCCGCTGCCTACGGGGCAAATTTCGAGGAACTGCGGGCCTGCCTGGATAAGGCCATTGAAAATATGAAGATCGCCAATTCACTATATTATGAGATCTGGCAGTTATCCCTGGCCCTGGACTATGACCCGGTTGTACTGGGAAAGCTCAAGGGATTCGATTACATCGGCTATCAAATTAAAAACGGATTAAATCCTGCCACATTTGGGGCCGTTTCAAGCTTATTGAAAAAAGGCGATGTCAGGGGAGCTTATCGCGCCTATTATCTGGGCACGGAAAAACTCCTGGCAGGACTGAAAGAGATTAAGGCTGTTGTTGATGCCAACCAGGTACCGGTTATTGCCAGATGTTGGCGGCTTAATCAATCCTACCTGGAATTGGAACTTTTTGGACAATATATAGCAGAAGTATTCATGAATTTAAACTGATTGGAGGATTCCAATGAGACTGTTAAAAACCTTCTTCGTTTTCGAAGTAAAAAGGCGATGTCGTATCAGGGAATTTTTGATTTTCCTGGCCGTAACTTTTCTATTACTTAACATGGCGCAGGAAGGAAGAAAAAGCCACTTACATACGCTCGATAATATAAAGCCATTTCAGAATATTGAAGCAATGAAAGTAGCGCAATATGTATTGTATAGCCAGTATGGAGCTTTCGGCTTAAATATTATGTATATTCCGCCTGTCACTAGTTGCCTTTTCATAGAATCGACATTTGAAGGTTTGATGACCAATCTGAATACAGTTGAGAGGCTCAATATATATAAAGGGGTAAAAGGCCGGGTATTTTTCGGCTCTAACAACGGTTACATGAGTTTCCTGGATATCATCCTCCTCTTAACGGTTTTTTTCGGTCTCATCTACGGTTACGACGCCATGAGGAGAAAATCCTTCCTCCAGGCCCTTTCCACAATGGAAAAAAAGTGGAAAATATACAGCGCGGCCATCCTTTCCCAGATACTTCTCTTAACCCTGGCATTTTTCGCTTCGGTAGGGATAGCCTTATTATGGCTGCTGACGGAACAAATCAACCTATTCCAACCCTATCTTCTTATCGTGGGATTGTGGATTCTCCTTATGGTTTCCATCTCTTTTGGCGCCGGTTGTATTATCGGTTTATTGAAATCCAAAACCGCCGGCCTGGTATCGTTAGCCGTGGTATTTTTCTGTGCCATTGTTCTCATCCCCTGGTTGGCAGACAAAGACAACCAGGCGCAGGCCGATAAACTCGAATCGCCATTCGACTTCGAACTGGAAAATGTAAAAATCGGTATGGGAATGGAAAAACGCTTGATCGATACGTTCGGTGTATACAAGACTGGAAGCGTAGCTTCACCTGAATTAATAAAAGCAGTTCAGAACTCTGTAAATAATGAACATAAAGATCTCCGGGAGCGGGAGAACCGCATGAAGAATGATATGTCAGCTATTATCAAGCGCTGCGCCATCCGCGATGTCTTTTTCCCCATCCTCTCTTATAAAGCCATGTGCAGGAGCATCAGTGGCCAGGATGGTGAGAAATTTATCGGTTTCTACAGCTATTGCCAGGAGATAAAAAAACAATTTATCGACTTCTATGTCGAGAAAAGATTAGATAGCCAGAATAAACCCGGTCAGGTAGAGAACTTCATCAAAGGCAATGAAAATTTATATTATGCCGCTGCCAGGACCGACTTCGCCCAATACGTGCCGGGAATGACCGTGACCTTCGGATATATCTTAATCGCTATTCTCGTAGGATATTCCCTGTTTTTAATGAGGCTGCATCCCCTGCCCCGCAAAGGCATTATAGATGATATGAATATCGCATTGATAAGCGGCAGCGACGTTTTATTCAACACCCAAATTATAAGGACCGCCGAGATTTTTTATAATATTCTTTCCGGTAAGATCAAACGCTTTACCGGGAAATTAACCCTGGATGAGGAAAATATCGTTACCCCCGTGAAAAAAGACTTCGCTTATATGTGCAGTCCCGCGGAAATTCCCGGGGAAGCGACGGTAAATGACCTGCTGACCTTTTTTAAAGGCATAATGAAAATGACCCGCGAACAGTTCCGTGAGTTAAAGGAAGGGTTGGGTGAGTTGGCCGGGGAAAAAGGAAAACAGAGGTTTGACCAGCTTGAGCCGGATGAGCAGGCAAAGCTATTATTAAGGATCGTGCGGGTAATACCCCGCAAGATATATATGCTTCACATTTTCGAATCTTCCTTGAGTTTTGAATTTTCAAAAGAGCTGAGCGAAGAGATGAAGGAATTAAAGAAGAGTGGGGCATTGATTATATATTTAGGGAACGCCAATTGCACACTTTTTTCAGTGGATAGATATTTCTCCACGGTAAAAGAAAAGAACCGGTACCGGTATCTGGATGTTGTCATGGGCAGCGCCCGCGGCAATGAAAAAATCTAAAATGGGAAATTTTAAAAAATGATAATATTAATTCGTTTGTTAATTATTGCGAAGGTCTACCCACATATGGATCAATTGAAATTGTTCCGGCTTTACATTTCTTCTTGTGATTTCCTGGCGCGTTTGAAATAACGTTAACACTCTAAAATTGAAATGAATCCCCGGCCAACCCGGTAAATGCTTTTCCTGGAAACGATTTACTTCTGTTTCTATTTCTTCCGGCGTCGAATTAATAATATACCCGATCATCATCCCGGAAGGAGCGCGTTTTCCATATTCGTGCAAGCTGGAATCAAACCGTTGTATACCGTTTTCCACATAGTTCTTGTTTAAATTCCATGAACCGCTTGTAGGATTGCCTAACTTTTTGCATTCTACATGAAGGGATATTTCGTAATCTTCGGGCGAGACTGCCTGGAGGTTCAAGAAGTTGCAGGTAAAATCCGGGCGTTTTTCTGTATCACTGCTGCTTAGTTCATTATCTGTTTTTGGCGGAATCGGGATTTCCCGGTTCGGTATTTGCACCTCATGATTTCTAAAATTTTTAAAACAGACGTTATTCAGGATTAAGCGGAGTGTCCGGGAAATAGTATTTTCATCCCCGGATAATAAATCTCTTTCCGATAATTCCCGGAGAGCCATGGAGAATACATCCATGTACAAGCTTTCGTGTCTTTTCCAAAGAGTTTTAAAAGAAGGGAGTGGACGTTGTGACATTAACCGTGATTTCCTTCTTTGGGCCTGGTGGTTACCATGCGCTTACAAATGGTGGCATCCGCATCTTCCCGGGCCGAACTACGCGTCCAAAATCGTTTCTCATTCCTTTTAATAATGATGATACCGGTATCGGAGACCACATGAACCAGCCCATCCAAAACGATTTGAGAAGCCCCCATAGACTGCGGCAGCGCCTCGCCGATTTTTTCGAGAATATAACTCCAACTGTCATCCGTCGGTTCAAGGTTCCAGGGGTCGCCTTTGTCTGAAGGGAAGAATTCGACCGCTATCATATTGCCATGCGCCCCGATATGTATCTCGGCTCTCATTTCTTCATCATCTTCCAGATAGGCGTTCCAACGCCGGCAAAATGTATAAACATATTTATCAACCCATGAAAAGTCGTTTTTTTCTATGGCAGGCCTTGCACCGATACTTTCAAAGGGCGTGTAATAAAAAGGTAAAGTCACATCGCAGAGGTCGCGAACCAGGTCGATTTGCTCTGCATTTAAACTATAGAGTTCAAAAACCGCATCA
>JAUPLE010000890.1 GCA_030837085.1 Acidobacteriota bacterium
AAGAAGCGGTTCGCCTGGCGTCAAAAGAAAAACCCGACATACTGCTCCTGGATTTAATGCTCCCGGGAATCGACGGATTCCAGGTATGTGAAATCCTGAAGCGGGATACTAAAACGTCACGAATTTTGATAATCATGCTGACAGGAAAAGGATCGGTGACAGATATCACCAGGGGACTGGCGCAATATGCCGACGATTATATTACCAAACCCTTTGAACCTGCGATACTCATTGCCCGTATCCATGCCGTACTTCGCAGAAAATTAAAAAACGACAATGTCGCATCGGACATCTTAATATTCGATCGGCTAACCCTCGATTTAAATGCCCACGAAGTACGTATCGATGGAGAAATAGTCGACCTGACTAAAACCGAATTCGATATGCTGTTATTCCTGGCCCGGAAGCCGAATATCGTATTTTCTCGCGCCCAGGTATTGGATTATATCAGGGAAGATAATTATGATGTCACGGAACGAATCGTGGATTACCAGGTATTCGGGTTAAGAAAAAAACTCTCCAAAGTGGGCCACTTTATCGAAACCGTCCGGGGCGTCGGATATAAATTCCGGGTATGAATAAAAATACACCCAGCCATGGCTCGATGATCAGGGATATCCCGGTCAAAGTGCTGCTGGTTTGCAGTTTCCTGGTTTCCGGGTTGATTCCCATCATGATCGTATCACTAATAGGATTCAATACCGCAAAAACCGAATTGAAAGAACAGGCGTTCCGGCAATTGGAGTCGGTTCGAAATATAAAAAAAGAACAAATTAAAAATTTTTTCTCCGAGCGAATTAATAATATCTCGGTTTTTGCCAACGACCCCTATATTATCGATGCATATAGAGACCTTAAAAAAGAATTTGAAAAAGTAGGGGGAACGGAAAGTAAACGTTTTAAGGGGTACCTGGAAGAAGCCTATGACGCGCCCGTATCGTATAAAAAGAAACATGACCGGTATTTTCCTTTTCTTAAATCCATGATTCGGCAATACGGGTACTACGACTTTTTTTTAATGGACCCCATACACGGCGATACAATATTTACCGTCAAGAAAGAATCGGATTTTGGGATTCGTATAGGGGAATTGTCTTCATCCCTCCGTGATGTATGGCTGAAATCATGCCTGGAAAAACGAATTGCCCTGTCCGATACGAAACCTTATCCGCCATCCCATAATGCTCCCGCTCAATTCCTCGCTGCTCCTATCACCAGGGATGATACCATCATCGGTGTCGTGGCGGTCCAGATTTCCATCGATTCCATCGATAACATAATGAAAGAACGTTCCGGGATGTGGAAGACCGGGGAAACTTACCTGGTGGGACCGGACAAAAAAATGAGATCCAATTCCTATATGGATCATAAAGATCATTCGGTTTACGCCTCTTTCAATGGATCTGTGGAAAAAAACGGCGTAAACAACACCGCTTCACGAAACGCTCTCGCCGGTATCACCGATACAGGGATTATCGTCAACTACAGGGGGCAGGAAGTATTATCCTCCTATACACCTATCAACATTGAAGGTGTGACATGGGCGATGATCGCAGAAATTGATCTAAAGGAAATCGAAAGTCAGATTGCCGGGGCGCTAAATGCCAAGATTATCTTACTCTTTATAATCTCCCTGGCTATATTATTGCTGTTGTCCCTGGTTATTTCGATTTTTATCAGCCGCGGGATCAACAATACGATTCATCAGTTGGAAAACATGATAAAAAACGTTTTAATTGGGGAGCTCCGTGTGCGGGGGGATGAAGATTCCGTGGGGGTGGATTTTAAAAAAGTTGTTCACAGCGCCAACCTTTTAATCGATGCATTTGCAGGGCAGTGGGAGGAAAAAAGAAAACTGGAAGAATATATCCAGTACAACCAGAAAATAAAAGCTATCGGTACATTAGCCGGGGGTATCGCCCATGATTTTAATAATATATTGACTTCCATGTTTGCTTATTCTTATATCGTAATGGCTGAACTCCCGGACGGCAGCCCGGTAAAAGAGAACATGGAAGAAATAGTGGCTTCCATCCGTCGCGCCACGGAACTGGTTGATCAAATCCTGACATTTGGCCGTCATGTTAAAAACGAAAAAAAGGTCGTCGATATTTTAAAAATGGTAGTAGGGGCTGAAAGAATGTTAAAAGCGATGCTTCCAAAGAATATTATTATTAAAAATCAATTACCGGAAGAACCCATTTATATCGCCGCCACGCCATCCCAATTCAATCAAATACTGATGAATCTTTGTACCAATGCCGGTTATGCCATGCAGGAATCCGGCGGTATCCTTGAGATTTCGGTAAATAAAAAAAACAACTCCAGCGGTGAAATCCCCGGGTTGAAAAAAGGGAATTACTGTAAACTATCTGTTCGTGATACAGGTATTGGAATTGCTCCCGAAATTATTGATCGTATTTTCGAACCTTTTTTTACCGACAAACCATTAGGTCAGGGGTGTGGCATGGGGCTATCCATCGTCTATGGGATTGTATTGAATTCCAGTGGGAAAATCACTGTTGAAAGTGAACCAGGTAAAGGGGCCAGGTTCGATGTTTATCTTCCCATGGTAGACGGCGGTACGTTTGAAGAAAAAAGACCTGAATCCACTGACCCGGTCTCCTGTGTAGGGGGGCATATTCTTTTTATTGATGATGAAATCCAGGTATGTCAATCCGAATCGCGGATACTCGAATCCCTCGGATATAACGTAACGATAATTTCCGACAGCCGGGAAGTAGAACGGGTATTCATGGAAAATCCGGATCGATTCGATCTTGTTATCACGGATTTAAATATGCCTCATATAAATGGTATCGAGCTGTCGAAGCAAATATTGGCCATTCGACCCGATATCCCTGTTATACTTACCACCGGGTA
>JAUPLE010000891.1 GCA_030837085.1 Acidobacteriota bacterium
CTGGGGGTTGTTTATTTCTCCTACCTTTTCCTCAAACAAATCACGGGCAGATTTGCCCCCTGGGGCGCTCTCTTTTTGGTGATCTCACCCTGGTTCTTGATAATGCTGGCATTCCCTATTACGGATATGCTCTACCTGTTCTTTGTGACAGCGACGTTTTATGCATTTCTACACAAATCCTCACCCGCAAAAAACAAAAACGTTGCCACCAAGGCGCCAAGACACCAAGGATTTTTTGAAAATAGACCTCTTGGTGTTCCTTTGTGCCTTGGCGCCTTTGTGGCTGTTATTTTTATTGCGGCGGGCGTGCTGACCCGCTTTGAAGGGGTATTGCTGATTATATCGGGCTTCGTTTATTATTTTAAGTTGAAAAAACGGTACTTTTATATTTTGCTGGCGTCTATTCCCCTATTGGCCGGGCTTTTATTGTTCTTCCGCACCTTCACGCCGCGTTTCTTCGCCCACTTCACGGATATTATCATTCCCCAGAAGAGCTATTTATATATGTTTCTCCATCCGCTTGAATTCCTGGGCGTGATCTCCAACAACATTTTATTTTTTGTCCCGGTTTCCTATCCCTATACGGTGAAGTTACTGCTTATGCTGACACTCCTGGGTTTCTTTTTTTATGGGACTTACCGCTTGTATAAAATCGATAAATGGCTGACCTTTGCAGTGATGACTTATGAGATTCTTTTCCTCGCAGCCAAGGGGTATATCGATACCGCTCAACCGGATATCGAATGCAGGCGGCTCTTTTCAGGGCTGTGGATTTTCTATTTGCTCAGTTTTATCGGGGTTTCCTTTTTAATAAAGTTGATTAAGGAACGCATGAAAGGGGAGGAACCGAAGCGGTCTTTCGTGGCTGTTTTCATGGTAGTGATATTATTGGGTTTCATTTTGCTGGTTTATCCTCCTTCTTACCGGAAGGCAGCGGCGCATATGGATGCTTACGGTCAAAAAGGGGGCTATGCGGCGGCGCAGTGGCTTAATTCAACGCGGTTGAAAGACAATACCGTGGTGCTGTCTTATTCGAATAATATGATGATCGAGTATTACCTGGAAAATGGCGGTGGCGAAAGCGCAACGCCGCCAAAATTTAAAATGGTATACTTTACGGTCCCAATGCGTTACCTGCCGGAGAACCGTCTACGCTTTCCTTATATCGAATCTTTTTTTAAGGAGTTGAAAAACAACAGAGTGGATTTTATTATTTTCGATTACTATATAGTCCGGAAACCGGAATTTTTGGGATTAAATGATGTTCGGCAGATGCTGCTGGATGAAAAAGAGAACTCGCGGCTTTTTCGCGTACGCCAATACCTGGCGTACAAGGGGAATAACGTGGGCTGCGTATTAAAACCGGTGTATGACGATCATGCTGAAACGAATTATTAAAACCTCGTTTTTTTCCGTGGGGTCCCGCGGATTCCTGTCTCTAAATAACCTGATCATCATGCTCTTTATTTCCCGCGGCCTGGGGGAAACGAAACTGGGTATTTATTCGATTTCATCCTTTCTTTATTACTTGTTTGCTTTTCTGGGTTCTTTTGAATTGACAACTTATTTTGGTAAGGAAATCGCCCATCAGCGGGACCGGTTGGAAGAAATAAAACGATTGTGTGGGGAAATGGTCACGACTTCTTTGTTGGGAGTTGGGCTGAGTCTCCCGGTATTGGCGATCATGTTTCTTTTTTACCGGCAGATCGACGCCTGGTTATTGGTTATCTCTTTCGTTAGCGGTTTGATTTTCGGTTTCGAGAAAAATCTTTCAGGCGCGTTGTTGGGTCAGGAGAAGATGCACTTTGAATTTCTTTCGCAGGCGACGGCATTTGTGATGGTGGCAGTCCCGGTTTGTTTTTTTGTACGGGAATTGGATATTGTGGGGGTTTATTATTTGCGCATTGCTGCTTCCGTGGTTTGCATCGTGATCAGGGTTTACTTTACGGGTATGGTTAGCTATCTGGGGAGAAAATATGTATCGTTGAAATCATACAACTGGAAAGAGATTGGATTTTTCTCCGGTTCGGGTTTGGCGATTTTTGTCCAGCAGCATATTGACCTATTTATATTGTCTTTCTTGATTTCCAGGGAAGTACAGGGGGCGTATTTCCTGGCGCTGCGGATATTCCTGGCGTTTACCATGCTGCCGGAAATAACGGCCTTTGCTTTGACGCCTTTTATTTCCAGGAGTTACAGGGGGAAAGATACGCAGGGTTTCGATATTTTTTATACGCGGATGTTTTATGCCCATGTGGTTTTGGGATTGGTAGCCGGGGCGGTTCTCTTTTTTTCCAGGGGTTTGTTGGCGGCGGCTTTTGCTGGGAAAAGCAACCCGGGACTGACGTCGGAATTCCTGCTTTATTTTTCTATCCTGGTGTTTTTTCGGTCTGTCTCTTATTATACGGGGAATGTGTTGAATTCCACTCGTTTCCAGGGGGTTTGGGCGTCTATTGTTATAATTACCGCTGCGTTTCTGATCGGATTGGAGTTGGTATTGGGGAAATTGTTTTCAGTCTACGGAGTGCTTTGGGCCCGGGGTATTGTGGAATTAATCATATTTACTGCTTTCCTGATTGCTGCGACAAAAACAAAAAAGAAAAATAATTAATAGAAGATTTGTGGGGTCCAGGGGCACGCCACGCGTTTTTCAAAAGAGCCCCTGGCACCGGAGGCAAAAAAAGTAAAGTTGTGATATAATATACCCTGAACAATGAAAAAAGCCATATCATTTCTTGCTATCTTGTTGGCCGATATTTTCTCGCTAATCTTATCTTTCCGTGTTTCCTATTTTTTACGGGTAAACATTATCCCGGCCATTTTCAATGTTGAAAATCCCTGGTTTTTCCCGGAAGAGCATTTTTATAAGATGTACTACTTGCTCTTTGTTTTTATTTTTATCTTCTCGTATGAGAAGCTTTACACCCGACGCTATGAATTTTTCGAAGAATTTATTTACATTACCCGGGGGCTTTTCATCTCAGTGGTATTGATCGCTGTCATCATTTATTTAAGCCGGACGTATGAAATTTTTGCCAGGACCATCCCGATATTGATGATGTTTACCGGTATGATAATCGTGCCGCTGGTGCGCTATACCGTGAAAAAAATCTTGATTGTTTCCGGGTTTTATATAAAAAATTGCGCTGTAGTGGGGATCTCGGAAGAGACCGGCCGTGTGGTTCCGACTTTTAAGAAATTGGAAGCCATCGGTTACCGGATCGTGGAAGAGTTGGAGCCGGAAGTGGTGGAAAACGATGGCAAAGTGGAACAACTCGCTCTCCGGGATAAAGTAGAAACCATGATTATTATTCCCAAGGGTATTGAAGCGGAGAGGCTGAACCGGTTAATTAACCGGTGTGAGAACCATGTTAAAGAGATCAGGATTGTTTCCGATTCCTCGTATTTAAAGACCATCGGCGTGGAGACTGAGTACATCGATGAAGTATTGGTAATGCGGATGGCCAATAACCTACTTTCACCGTTTAACCGCTTTTTTAAAAGGGTTTTCGACCTGGTGGTGTCGGTGGCGGCGATTACCGTATCTCTGCCGCTTTTCATTATTATTACTTTTTTAATTAAGATCGATTCGCGGGGTTCGGTCTTTTTTCTCCAGGACCGGTTCGGCAAGGGTGGGAAAAAGTTCAAGATGTTAAAATTCAGGACCATGTATGTTGATGCGGATGAGAAATTGAAAGAGTACCTCGGGCAGGACCCGCAATTACAGGAGGAATGGGACCGGTATAAGAAGTTAAAGAGTTTTGATCCGCGGATTACCCGGATCGGGAAATTTTTGCGGCGTTTCAGTTTGGATGAAGCGCCCCAGATTTTCAATGTATTGATTGGGGAGATGAGTATTGTAGGGCCGAGGCCGTACCTGGTAAGAGAAAAAGAAGAAATCGAGAAATCAGCGGCCATTATTTTCCGGGTCAAATCCGGTTTAACGGGTTTGTGGCAGATTCGGGGGCGCAGTGATTTGAGTTTTGAAACGCGGTTGAAGTTGGATGAGTTTTATGTTCGGAATTGGTCGTTGTTCCTGGATATCATCATCATATTAAAAACCTTTGGCGTGGTAGTCAAAGGTAAAGGCGCCTACTAAC
>JAUPLE010000892.1 GCA_030837085.1 Acidobacteriota bacterium
ACCACAAATTACAAACAAATTCAAAATTCAAATGATAAAAATTCAAAACGAAAGCCGGGCGGACACGGGGGTCCGCCCCTACGGAATTTTGATCACTGATCCCTGACCCCTGAATCCTGATTCACAGTTTCGGTCATTGTCTTTTTGTTTTTTGTTTGTTTTTTGTTTATTGTCCCTTTGTTATTTGTTTGTGGTTTGTGATTTGTAATTTGTAATTTTATTTTTTACCAGAAAATGTCAGGATTTCACTTGTTAATAATTATTCCCTCATTTATTCCCTCACTTAATCCCTCATTTATTCCCTCATTTATCCCCTCACTTCCATTCCTCTTTTTGAAAGTAATCACAAAGGCCCCGGTTTTCTCTTCAAATAGAGGAGGATTTGGCGCCAGACCAATTTGTTGGCCTTACCCGGTAAAAGTAACCTGGCAGCGCACATACGCATGAAAAATTTCTCTTGCGTATCTCGTTTTTCCCCGGAAATATCAATAAAACCTGGTACGGAACGAAATCCACGAGATTTTTGCGGAATCCACGAGGTGCAGAGTGAAATCCACGGGAATTTTGGAGGATCCACGGGAATTTTGGAGGATCCACGAGATTTTGGAGAAAACTACGTGGTGCAGAGTCAATTCCACAAGATTTTAGAGAAATCCACGGGAATTTTGGAGAGTCCACAAGATTTTGAAGAATTACACGCGGTTCTAAGTCGAAAGCACGAGAGTTTTGAGAGATCCACGAGGTTTTTGAAAAATGCACGAGGTGCGGAGGCAAAAATATGGGGCGCGGAAACAAAATTCCCGGCGCGGGATGGGGTGCATTAAGTGCCAGACCAATTTTTTCTGCTATGACTGGAGATATAGGGCGATTGGAAGAGTGGTGAGTTGTGAGTGAAAACTGGTGAAGAAAAATAGGCAGGGAAAGTCCGAGCCAGGATACACAGGATGAAAGGATGCACAGGATAATAGTTTAACGGCATCCGGCATCAAGGTCATCCAAATCATCCCACTCATCCCGGTTCAGACAATTATCCTTTCCGACTACTCTCTAATCTTTTTGATGGAATCCCCAGGTCTTTGCAGATTTTGCTTGCCAGGAAATCATTGATTTCAGTATGTCTCGGTACGGAAGATCGTTTGTTTAAAGTCGGGTTCCACCACCATGAATGTCTACTACCTTCCCTGAGAGGCTGACATCCATACTTTGCCAGGTGTGCCAGGAGTTCTTTTCTCTTCATACGTACAGGACTTCTTCGTAGTAATGGGATTGGGCGGCTGCAATGGCCTCACTGCGATTTGATTCCAGGGCCTCTTTAAGCGTTATACGCAAGGTATCCAATAGCTGTTCCCGTGTACGTTCCTGGCAATTGACTCCTGGAATTTCTTCGATCCATCCGATCCACCAATCGCCTTCGTTTTTTACCACCGCTGTATAGGTATTATGCATATCGTCTCCTTATTTCTATCATGGAAATCGCCGCAAATTATCATCTTTTTCTCATCCTTATATTAGTCGATCTGTGTTATAAAGTCAATAGGAAGATACATTTCAAATAGAGGAGAACAACCGGAAACCGGGCGACTTTCCCATTTTTCGGTATAGAAACAACGGGAAACCAGGTGGAATCTCCATTTTTTCGTATGAAAAGAACCGAAAGCCAGGCGACTTTTGCGTTTTTCAGCGTAAAACAACCGGATTCCAGGTGACTTTGACATTTATCTGCAGTGAAAACTACAAAAGGGAGCCGACTATGCCATTTATTTGCAGCGAAAAATACAAAAGGAGGCTGACTATGCCATTTATTTGCAGCGAAAAAAGGAGATTCCGCCTGGTTGTGCGCTTTTTCCGCACAAAAACACCAACCGCACTGGGGTTTCCCGAGTTTTTAAAGCGGGAATTCATTTTCTCTTCGCGTTTCTTCGCGTTCTTAGCGGCTAATAATCGGATTTGGGATTGCAGCCCACAATTAAGGCAAAGAACCACTTGTAGGGGTTTGATTTATCAAACCCGCTATTATATAATCTAACCGAAATGCCTTTGAAATTTGAATCGCTTAAAAGAAACCGCCGCTTCATCCTGCTGATGATGGCCGTGATCTTACCGGGATTGGTTATCAGCGGCCTCGGCCTCTTCTATGTCTCCCAGCAGCGAAAAGCCAGAGACTTGAACCTCCGGGAAAAATACAACGCTGCCCTTAGCCTGATCCGGGACGAAATAGAACGGCAAATCGAAACCGCCGTGGATAATACCTTTAAACAAATTTCCAGACAGGCAACACCCTCTGTAATCGAAAACCAGGATACCCTGCAAAATCTTATGAAAGAAATCCTCCTGCAAAATCCGGCGGCGAAATACCCTTTCTTAATAAACCACAACGGCGCCTATATATTCCCTTTTACAAGGAAAACCAGCTTTTTAAAAGGCAACGTTATCACCCCCGGAGGAATTCTTTTTAAACAGGCGGAAAATTTTGAGCTTAAGGAAAGGAATTACCCGGAAGCCATTCGATTATACCTGGAAGCCCTGGCAAAAGGAAAAGAAAAACAAACCCGGTTCTATATCTTTCATGCCGTTGCCCGCTGTTATTACAAGATGAACAAATTCCCCCAGGCCGCTGCTTATTTAAGCGAAATTCTACTTCATCCCCCCGCCGGCGCCCTGGGAAAAAATACGATCCTCTATACCCTGGCTCTTTACCTGGCAGCCCGGGTATATAATCAAATGGATTTACAGGATAAAGCGGCGGACTATTACCTCCGCCTCTATGATGAAACCCTGCGCTTCGATTATGAATCAACAGCCGATAAAGAAACTTTCGCATACTTTAAAAATGAAGCCCTGGACTATTTGCTTAAGCATAGAAAAAAGAGCGAAAACCAGGAGGACCAGCAGCGTTTTGACCGCGTCAGGGCAATGGAAGGTTTTGATGACCTCTCGGAACTGGATATCGATATGCGCTGGAAATACTTCGATCAAGCGGAAAGCGAACCGGTGAACAATGAAAAAGGCGAAAACACAACGACTTTTTATAAATTGCGGGAATTCTATCTCCCAACCGATGCCAAAACCCTCTTTTATAACGAAGTGAAAGAACTGCGATTGTGGTCCAGGGCCGATAACCTCCCCTTGAAAGACCGACCGTATATCGTTTATACCAAAATTACCGGCGCTGCCCGTGAAAAT
This sequence comes from Acidobacteriota bacterium, assembly GCA_030837085.1. GTDB lineage: Bacteria > Acidobacteriota > Aminicenantia > UBA2199 > UBA2199 > JAKAGC01. The sequence goes on from JAUPLE010000892.1 coordinate 3,184, forward strand.
TCGCCGGCGCCGGAACTGGTTTTCGGGTTTATGCTCTCTTTTGATTTCATTGCTTCCCAAATACTTCCCCCTATCGTAAAGAAAAATATAGGGGATGAACCCCTGACTGTGTCCATAGAAAACAATCCCCCTGATCCTGCCATTCCTACCGACGCCTTTACATTATCGCGAATTCCCTTTAATCGTTTTTACTCCAACCACTGCCTGGTCCTCTCCAGCCCCGGGGAAGGATATATCGAATCCCTGGTTAAAAAGGAGATATGGATTAATTACAGCCTGATCGCGGCCATTATTTCCCTCCTGCTCCTGGGAGTGTGGTTCTTTTATAAATATACCACGCGGGAAGCGGAACTGGTGCGCCTGAAATCCGATTTCGTGGATTCCGCCTCCCATACCTTGAAAACGCCTATCACCCGCATCCGGCTGATGGCGGAAAAAATGGAACTGGGCTGGATCAAAGACGAAACAAAGAAAAAAGAATATCTCCGGGCCATCCTCTCGGAAACCGATCGCATGGCCGAAATGGTAACCAATATGCTAGATTTTTCAAAAGTAGAAGCCGGTAGGATGCGCTTTGATATGAAACAAGGTGCCCTGCAAGAGCATGTATTGGCTGTCATGGATTCCCTTCGCCCGCATATTGAAAGCCTGGGATTTCATTTGGAAATGAAATTGGCCGAAAATATACCCTTGCTTTATTTCGACCCGGAAGCCGTTAAATCCATCCTGGTGAACCTGGTCCATAACGCCCTCAAATACTCGAAAGAAGAGAAATACATCAGCGTCGATCTTTATCGAGAGGGTGACTGGGTGATTCTGGCGGTGGCAGACAAAGGCCCGGGAATCCCGGCAAACGAGCGGGAAAAGATTTTCGAGAAATTCTACCGCATCCGGGATGATAATGTAAAAGCAACGGAAGGCAGCGGCCTGGGTTTGTTCCTGGCGCGCCACGCTGCAAAAACCCATAAGGGCGATATAAAAGTAATAAGCGAACCGGGCAAAGGAACTACTTTCAAAGTTTATTTGCCGCTTAAATGGTTAATTGCCTCCGGCGGCCAGAAACCCTTTCGAGAAAGGGTTTCTGGACTTCCTAAAGCTTTTACTTAAATAATTAATAAGCGAGATACTAATGCATAAAATACTCATTATCGAAGATGACAAAACAATCGTGGAAGGATTGGAAGACACCTTACAATTTCATGATTATGAAACGATTACCGCCGGCAGCGGTAAAGAGGGCCTGGCGTCGTTTCAAAAAGAAAAACCGGATTTGATCATACTGGACATCATGCTGCCCGGGGTGGACGGTTTCGAGGTCTGCAAAAAAATCAAGCAATCGGGCCACGATATTCCCATCATCATGCTCACGGCCAGGTCGCAGGAAAGCGATAAATTGTTGGGTTTCGAGTTGGGCGTGGACGATTATGTCACCAAACCCTTCAGCGTTAAAGAACTGGTGGCCAGGGTCGGGGCGGTGTTAAATCGAAGTAAAAAGTCCATAAACAAGGAAGATATTGTTGTTGTGGGCAAAGCGGAGATCAATTTCAAGAATTTTACCGTCACCAGGGAAGGGGTAGAATACCCATTATCGCCCAAAGAGTATGACATATTAAAACTCCTTATTTCTCACCCGGATGAGGTGATCGATCGCAACCGGGTGATCGATGTCGTATGGGGGAATGAGTATTATCCTTCGCCGCGAACCATCGATAATTTCATTTTAAAATTGCGCGGCAAGATCGAAGAAGACCCAAAGAAACCCGAATATATATTGACAGTTCATGGGGCAGGGTACAAATTTCGTTCCAAATCCGGTGCCTGATGGGAGTTTTTGCCTGGAAATTTTTCCTGGCGGCTTTAACCAGGGGCAAGGTGAAAAAAAACCAAAAGATTGACAAAAGCATTATTTCATATTAATATAAATGCGGCAGTACTTATTACACATGATGCCGCGGACACATAGTATAGAAAGTATAAGTGAGGTAAAAGTATGAGTAACACAGTGACGATAAGCGCTAAAATCGATCAGGGATTAAAAAATGAAGTCGATTCTATTTTTAATTCCCTGGGAATTTCCGCGACAGAAGCTATATCGATGTTTTATCGCATGGTGAAGCGTCAAAAAGGAATCCCTTTCGAGGAAAAAATCCCCAATAAAGAGACAATCAAGGTTTTTAAAGATACAGATGCCGGGAAAAATTTGAATTATTGTGAGAGTTTTGACGATATGTTCAAGCAACTGGATATTTAATGCTAAAGCCGGTTTACACAAACAAATTTAAAAAAGACAGGTCTCATTCGGATTTATTTTAAATTCCTTCTCATCCCTTTTCCTTTCATTTTTTTTCGCGGGAAACATGTAGAAAATTTTGACAAAAAGATGACAATCTTATGAGAAGGAAGAGACCTTTTTTTCGGGGAATTATACTATACTTCTTATGAAAGGAGAAAAAAAAATGAAACGAGTTATAATGATTGTACTGATTTTGTTGGTGTTGTTGGTGGCTTCGTATGTGATTATCAACCGCTTTGACGCCAAAGCCGCGCGGTTTGAAGTGCGGGAGCAATGGGACATGCCGGCGCGGGCCGTTCAATTGACGGAATTGTACAAGCCGGCCTCTTTCGATAAGAGCAATGGCTACTACCGGTTGTGGACTTTGACGGCGCCGCCTGGGGTAGACATCGAGGCGGATACTGTACTGGATCGGATTCGGATGCTTCAAGATCCCCAATTCGATAATGAGAAATACACAAAAGAGTGGTTGGAAACCAAAGATTCCTGGCTATATGCTTCCCCGGGTTGGAAAGATGACAGCTATGTTCCCTATAAAGAAAAAAGAAAAGTGATAATGGACAAAGGTTCAAAATGGTTGAATTTCCCGGAGAAAGTAAGGGATGATTGGGGGCGGAAGCTGCTGGAAGATCGAAAAACAGTTCTTGAACTCAAATCCACTTATGGGTATCTGCTGGAACGGTATCAAAAGATGATCGACTGTGAGCAATTCGAGGAGTTTACCGGGGGAATAAAAGACGGTGAGCTATATACCGACGCCGTAATACCTAATTTATTGGCCTGGCTGGATGTGGGGAAGCTGTACATAACGGTCAATATGCTGGATGCGCTGGACGGCAATTGGAATCAAGGGACCGCCAACCTGTTAAAACATATCGAATTTACCAAAAAAAGCATTAGAACCAGCCGGACGCTTATTGTCAACCTGATCGGGAAAGCCCTAACGAGACTAACGCTCCATGGCCTGGACAGCCTGATGAACCAGAAGAATTGTCCCAAAGAAGTGTTCCAACAGGTATTAGACGGTTTGCCCCCGATAGAGCAGGAGGAATTCGGCAATAGTAAGCAATTGCTGGGCGAGGGTTTCTTTCTTGCGCAGCAGGCCAAAAAAAGGGGCGGCCTTTTTTACCAGGTAAACCGGACGCAGCAGTATTATTTCGATTTCGTGGCAAAATTGTACCTGGCGGATAAGACGCCGCCGTATCTCTGGAAAGAATACCCCCTGGCAACCATTAATGTCAAATGCGGTTGGTTTTGGTGGCTGCAGAATCCCGGGGGGAAAAAGGATTTTCAAAAGTTCATCGATAAAAAAGATGGGGAAAATTTGTTCGTAACCTCATTTAAAGGTTATGCGATAAAGGCTTTTTACGATATGACTAAAATTTCCGCCCAGTTGCATCTCAATTATACGCCTGACAAACCCGTGCAAGTGATTCTTAATGGGTTGGAAACCTATCGCACCCTTTTGGACCCCTGTTCCGGGAAACCCTATATTTGGAAAGATGACCGGCAAATATTATATGGTATCGGTTTGGACAGGAAGGATAACGGGGGTATTGACACCACACGTTACACGCAGATCGAAGGGGTGGATTATACCATCCCGGTGATTTTGTTTTAAAAAGTTGTAGGGGCGGACACGCAGACACGCGACCTGCGTGTCTGCCCTACCCAGGTGTTTTGCTCCAATATCTTCCCGCCGCCGCGGATGATCGTTTAATTTCACCAGCGTCAAAGCCTGGGTAGGGCAATTATCCACATAAAGAGAACCAGCGACGCGGCGGGTCTATAAAAGAATCCGTGACTGAAGGTGAAGGGGCTGAATTGAAGGGCAAAAAATTGCATTTCGGATCTGGATACGTTATAATTTTTGTGTGATCTTAATACATTTGGAGGATACCATGAATAAGAAAGCGTTAGTCGTTTTCGTCATGTTATTATTTTGGACATGGGGGGCGCTGATGGCCCGGTCGGCTGAATCCGATAAGACTGCCGGTAACTGCTTGACCTGCCATAAAGAGAAAACCCCCGGTCTTTACCAGCAGTGGTTGAATTCGGCCCACAGCGTAAATGGTATCACCTGCATCGATTGCCATAACGCGAAAAAAGGCGATTCCGACGCTTTTATGCATTATGATGCCCTCATCGCAACCCTGGTGACCCCGAAAGACTGCGGCCAATGCCATGAACAAGAAATGCAAGAAGTAGACCGGTCTCACCATGCCAAAGCCGGTTTGATCTTAGAATCCGCCGATGCCTATTTAGCCAATGCGGCGGCTGGCTCCCCGGCCGCCATCCAGGGGTGCGAAAGCTGCCACGGCTGCAGCGTAAAAATAGACCCTAACTCCAACAACAAATTATCCCTGAAAAGCTGGCCCAATTCCGGTATCGGCCGCTTAAACCCCGACGGCAGCAAAGGCGCCTGCAATGCCTGCCATACCCGGCACAATTTCTCCAAAGCCCAGGCCCGCCAACCCGAAGCCTGCGGCAAATGCCACCTGGGGCCCGACCACCCCCAAAAAGAAATCTACGAAGAATCCAAACACGGCAACACCTATTATACCAATATCGACCAGATGAACCTCAAGTCCGATAAATGGGTGGTGGGCGAAGATTATTTCGTGGCCCCCACCTGTTCCACCTGCCACCTCTCTGCCACTTCAAGCCAGATAGCCACCCACGATGTCGGAAACCGTATCGCCTGGACCCTACGGCCCAAAATCTCCGTTAAATTGGAAAATTGGGAAAAAAAGCGGCTAAACATGAAAGATGTGTGCAGGACCTGCCATGGCTCGGTTTTTGTTAATGGTCATTTTTATCAATACGATGCCTCGGTTCATCTCTACAATGAGAAATTTGCCAAACCCGCCGGCGATGTAATGCAAATCGTATTAAAGAACAACCTATTGAAAAACAAAGCCGAATTCGGTAACCAGTTGGAATGGACCTATTGGGAATTGTGGCATCATGAAGGCAGGAGGGCCCGCCACGGTGCCTCCATGATGGGCCCCGACTATACCTGGTGGCATGGTTTCTACGACGTGGCCCAACACTTCTACTTCAAATTTATCCCCGAAGCCCGGGAGCTTGACAACCCGGAAGTAAATGCTTACCTGGATAAATTACTCAAAGACGATCCCATGCACCAGTGGTTGAAACAGCCCACCGACCGCTTGAAACAAATGATCAAAAACGGTGAACTTCAAAAAATTTACCATTCACTGTTCGAAAAAAAATAACCGAAAAAGGCGAGACTCCAATGTACCGCAAATATATCAATTTCATCAGGGGGCTTTCGGTTAACCGCGTAGGACTCACCGGGGTGGTATTAACTACCTCTGCGTTTATTTGTTTCCTATTTTTCGAGCTGCTTCGTATAAGCAGGGTATTGACCAATGCCTATATCGGACTCATAACGTACATGTTGTTCCCGGCGTTGTTTATCCTGGGGTTGATATTGATACCCATCGGATGGTATCGATACCGGAAAAGCCGTAAACTCAGCACCAAAGAGATCCTGGCGGAACGATTTATCCCCCGGGAGATGGAAGCCAGGGGCATCGGTTCCCGAGTTTTTGTGACAGTATCGATCTTCACCATCATCAATATTATATTCATCGGCGCAGCGGGGATCCGGACTTTGAAATTCATGGATGAATCCGTATTTTGCGGAACAGCCTGCCACAAGGTAATGAATCCCGAATGGACCACCTATCAAGTTTCTCCACATGCCCGGGTCAAGTGCGTGGAATGCCATGTGGGTGAAGGTATTACCGCCCTGGTGGATTCCAAGTTCAGCGGACTGCGCCAGATGGTGAAAGCCAACTTTAATACCTATACACGCCCGATCCCTACACCGGTTCACCAATTAAGGCCGGCCCGGGAAACCTGCGAAAAATGCCATTGGCCGGAAAAATTCTATGGCCAACACTTAAAAATATTGACCCGCTATGATCCGGACGCAGCTTCTACCCGCCGTTATGTAACCTTGAGCCTGAAAATCGATACGGGAAAAGAAGCGGCAAAAGGAGGTATTCATTGGCATATCGCCGGGGAAAATGAAGTGCGGTATGCTTCCATTGCCGACCGGCGGGAGGAAATGCTGTGGGTAGAGAAACGCCAGCCCAACGGTACGTTTAAACGCTTTGTAAACCGCCCCTATGCAGGATCGATTCAAACCGAAGCGAAAGAAAGAGAAAGGGACAACACCGGTATTCGGACTATGGACTGTGTCGACTGTCATAACCGCGCCACCCATATTTATGAAGACCCGGCCCACGCCCTTGATGATCGTTTCGGAAAGGGGTTAATCCGGCCTGTGCTTCCTTATGCCAAACGGGAGATGCTGGCAGCCATCACCCCCAACTATAAAAACCAGGAAACCGCCCTGGCTGGTATTTCCGCTCATTTAAACGGTTTCTATCGCCGAAATTACCCCCAAATCGCCGACCGGGAACAAGGTACCATCGATGGGATGATCGACATCGCCCGCGATATTTACCGGCGCAATGTTCATCCCTTGATGAAGATCCGGTGGGGTACGTATCCATCCTTTATCGGTCATGAAAAAAACAGCGGATGCTTCCGTTGCCATAATGAGCATATGCAGGATGAAGCCGGGCACATAATCTCTTACGATTGTACATTGTGCCATTCCATACTGGCATATGGAGAAGACAGTCCCTTTAAGTACCTGGAAACCCCCGATAAAAAATCTCCACAGTATAAGATGCACGAATTCCTGCGGGAGGAATTCTTAAAAAAGTGATCCGGGAGAGCCAAAGGGACAGGCAAATCAGTTTTTCACAATGCCATTAATGAAGATATCCACTAATTTTTCCGCATTCTCCCTGATGGAAATTTCCCCTATGCCAGATAACCAGGCGGTTTTCATCCCTGCCAGGTAACTGATTAACGCCCAGGTGGTAATTGTCGGGTCCAGTCGGTTATCAAAATCCCCGGAAGCAATTCCTTCAATGATCAATGCCTGGATTTCTGCCCTCATTTGTGTCATTTTCTCCTGGTGTTGTTTACACAATTCCTTCACTTCTTTTGTCTTTTGAAATTCCAACATATGGAATTCCTCGATAATCCTGAATTCGTCTTCATTGGATATGATCCGCAAAAACTCCCCTATTAATTGACGAATTTTGAGGAGGGGGCTTTGCCCCGATTGGAGGACTTTTATTACCCGCTCTCTTGATCTTTCATAAAGGACCTCCAATACGGCCCCGAACATTTCGTTTTTATTTTTAAAGTGCCAATAAATCGCACCTCGGGTAAGACCGGCTTCCCGGGCTACTTCCTCCAGTGTTGCCTGGGAAAAACCTTTTCGGCTGAATACTTTTAACGCGGCATCCAACACCATTTGGCGAGTCAACGCCGCATCTTCTTTGGTTCGTTTCATTTTCTTATCTTTAATTTAAAAAAATTCTTAGCCACGGACGGACACGGACCTTCTATGACTCCCCGCGCCGTGGGGCCGCTTGCTCCCAATCGAAATAGGCATCCAGGTAATCATATACCGCGGCATAACCGTTCAATTGGGCCTGGTCATACGCCACCCGCGCCTCTTTGAGCTCCAATTGGGTGGCCAAACCATTGGCCGCCGTAACTTCCGCAATCTCGAAAGCCTTCTTCGCGGTTTCCAGGACCTTCTTGGCAGCTTCTATCCGCTTCGCGGCCTCTTCCAACCGGAGATAGATATTTTGCAATTCATTGTAGATGGATTCCTTTTCCTTTTCAATTTTTATCCGGGTTTTTTCCAGGTCGATCCTGGCCTTTTTTACCTGGGCCTCCCGGTATCCACCGGTATAAACGGGGATGGACAATTTCAATCCCACAATATAACCCTGGTTCTGACGTTCGAATTTAAAAAAGTCGGATTGAGAAGAGAAATTATAGATCAGGTTCAAGCTGAGACTGGGCAATTTCTCCGCTTTTTCGGCCTGGATCCCGGTGGTTCTCAATTTTTCTTCCCAGAGAAGCGCATTAAAATCCGGGCGTTTTTCCAGGACCGTATCCAACTTTTCCATTTGCGGGAGGGGTGGATGTACATCAAAGGCGCCGCTCAATTCGATCTCTTCCTCGTAGGGCAGGCCGGCCAGGTTTTTTAAGGCATTCAAGGCCAATTCATAATTGCGTTTGGCCTTGGTTGTCTCCGGGACCAGGTTTTGCCAGCGGACCTCGGCTTGTAAAAGCTGGAATTGAGAAACCTGGCCGAAATCATATTTTTGCTTCATGTCCTGGTAATTTTCCCGGGCGTTTTTCTCCGAAGCCTGGCTCACTTCCCACACCTTTTTCAACAGCAGGGTCTGGTAAAAGGCCTTCTTGGCAAACTTAACAATGGTCTGGTGGGTGGCGCTGTAAATAAAATCCGTAACTTTCTTATACTGTTTGGCCGCGCTTAAAGCGTTTCCCACCTTAAAACTGAAAAGAGTCTGGCTCACCACCGCCTGGAAACCGTACTCATTCTTATAATTTATTTTGAATTTCTGGTTAGTCATTTCGCCGGTGTCGAAATCCGGGAAATCGATGTATAGGAAATTGGCTTTAAGGTTGCGGTTGTAAGAGCCTTCCAACATAATTTTGGGAAGGGCGGTGGCTTTGGCTTCCTGGTGATAGACTTTGGCCATTTCCAGGTCCTGGCCGGCCAGTTTCAAGTCTTTACTGTAGGATTCCACACGGTTGAGAAAGGTCTCCAGGTTATAGGTTTTAGTTTCCGCCCGGAGCAGGGGGCTTATCCCAATCATTAGCATCACATAAACGATTACCATAAGCAGCCGGTGATTTTTCATTTTTATCTTTTTAGCATCCGAAAGTGTTTTCATGTTTCACTCCTCAATTTTCGGCGATTTTTTTTGCCTGGAGGTTAGGTAATAGATGGACGGCATCACTACCAGGGTGAGCAAGGTTGCAGCGATCAAGCCTCCGATGCTGACAATGCCCATGGGCTGCCGGAACTCTCTCCCTGCCGACCCCATTCCCAGGGCCATGGGGATCATACCCAGGATAATGGCGACGGTGGACATGATAATGGGTTTGAGTTTGGTGGGGCAGGCTTCGATGAGCGCCTCTTTAACCCCGCGGCCTTCTTTTCTTAAAACATTGGTATAATCGAGGATCAAAATGGCATTGTTGACCACGATACCCACCAGCATGACGATGGCCAACATGGAGATGATGTTCATGGTGGAGCCGGTGAGGTCCATAGCCACGAACACCCCCATCAATGCCATAGGTACGGTTCCCATGATCATCAGGGGTTGAGTGAGGCTTTCCAACATGGCGGCCAACAGCATGTAGGTGAGTAAAACGGCAATGAGAAAGGTTCGCGACATATCCCTGATGGCTTCTTCCATCATTTCCACATCACCGCCCCATTGGACCTTGTATCCCGCGGGGAATTCGATATCGCTCATTTTCTCCCGGACCACATTGACCACGTCCCCCAATACATACCCTGGGGCGGTATATGCCGTAAATTCGATGGCTTTATATTTGTCGTTATGAAGAATTTTACTGTAGCCCTCGCTAAAATTCACCCGGGCCAGTTGGGAGAGACGGAAGATTCCCTTTGGGGAGACCACCACGATGTTGCCGACTTTTTCCGGCGTATCGACGGAGTCTTTTTTCATCACCACGCGGATATCGTATTCTTCGCCGGCTTCTTTGTAACGGGTGGCTTCGATACCTTCCACGGCGCCGCGCAGGGTCATGGCCAGCTCATAAACAGTTAATCCAACGTCGGCCAATTTATCCCGGTCCGGCGTTAGGGTAATTTCCGGTTTTCCCGCCCGGGAGCTGGTGGTGAGGTTAACCAATCCCGGTGTAACTTTAATTTTTGCCACGACCTGGTTTTTAATATTTTCCAATCGATCGACATCCTGGCCCATCAAGTAGAATTGGATGGGGGCGGAAGAACCGCCGCCGTGCTCCATGGAGATGGCCGCCACACTGATGCGGGCGTTGGGAATGTCCGCCAATTCTTTTATGAAGCGATTCGCCGCCTCATTATTGGAGATATCGCGTTTATCGCGGTCCACCAACTTTACCATGATTCGCGCCAGGTTGGCGCCGGTATCCAATTCGTTAAGGAACCCCAATTTGGTTAAGATGTGTTTGACTTCCGGGGTCTTTTGGATTCGCTCTTCAATGGTATTTACAAATTTCGCGGTTTCCTCCAGGTTGTATCCCTGGGGTAATTCGATATCCATACCGATCTCGCCTTCGTCCAGGGCGGGCATAAACTCGAATCCCACGCGGGATGCGCTGATAAAACTTAAAAAAAACAATACCAGCGCGGCGGCCAACACCAGGAAACTGCGCATCTTGTTTGCCAGCAGCACCCGCAGTAGTTTTTGATACCACACTTCCCAACCATGGAACATGTTTTCCAATTTCTGCCCGATGGGGTGTTTTTTAGTTTCCCGTTCCGGCAGGACCAGGGAGGCCATCATTGGGGTCAGGGTAAAGGATACCAACAAAGAAAACACTGTGGCATAAGTGACGGTTAAAGCAAATTGTTTGAAGAATTGCCCGATCAGGGAGGACATGGAGGCGATGGGCAAAAACACCACGATATTGGTAAGGGTGGAGGCCAGGACCGCCACGGCAATTTCAGAGGTCCCTTTCATGGCCGATTCCTTCCGGTCTAATCCCAATTGTTTATGACGGAAGATATTCTCCAATATCACGACGGAATTGGCCACCAGTATACCCACCGAGGTGGATAACCCCATCAGGGACATCATGTTTAAAGAAAATCCGGATATTTGCAGCAGCATGAAAGTGGAAACAATGGAAAAGGGCATGGCTACCGCCACGATTATGGTGGAGCGAAGATCATGGAGGAAAAAGAACAACACCAATCCGGTTAAAAGAATGCCCAGGTAAATATTACCCAGGGTATCGTCCACCGAGCTTTCGATAAACACGGATTGGTCGTTCACGATAGAGAGTTTGCAGCCGGACGGCAGGTCTTTTTGGATTTCCGGGATTCTTTCCCGGATACCCCGCACCATGTCTACGGTATTGCCTTCGACGCTTTTGACTATGGACATCAACACCACGTTGTTTTCCTTGAATTTTTTAATGTTATCGAAATAAACGGTACGTTCTCGCACATCTTTACTAGCATCCCGGATATCGGCGATATCCTCCAGTTTTTTCGTACCGAAGGCCGTGGGCACTTCCATTTTTTTCATGGTATCGAGGTTATCCAATTGGCCTTTGAGGCGGACCGAATATTCCTGGGACTGCTGTTGGAACTGACCGCCGGGCATGTCCATGTTTTGGATTTTCAATATCTGGCTCAACTGGGCCAGGGAGATAGCATTCTCAAACACCACCCGGTTGTCCAGTTCGACGCGGATTTCACGTTCCTGGCCGCCCGCCAGGTTCACCTGGCCGACGCCTTCCACCTGGGAAAACCGGTCTTTCAACTGTTTGTCCGCTAATTCATACAATTCCGTTAAGCTTTGTTTGCCGGTTAGCAATATATCCAGGATCGACTCAGCCCGGATATCGAATTTTTCCACGATGGGGTTATCGGCGTCTTCGGGGAGATCGTTTAAAATAGCATCGATTTTGTCTTTGGCCTCCCGCACCGCCACATCCGGGTCTTTGCCGATTTCAAAGGCCAGTATCACGATGGAGACGCTGTCCATGGAATAGGAGCGCATCCAATCGATCTTACTAATGGTGGCCACGGCATCTTCGATTTTCTTGGACACCTGGGTTTCTATTTCCCTGGGTCCGGTTCCCGGGTATATGGTCCGAATCGTAACAAAACCGATTTCTACCTCGGGCATCATATCCAGGGAAAGAGTAAAATAACCCAGTATGCCGAATACCACGAACACCAGCAATACCATACTCATCATAATAGGACGTTTTATAGATACATCTGATATGGACATTTTATTATACCTCTTCCCTATTACTTACCGCTGACGGTTTTGACCTTGCTGCCGTTATCCAGGAGCAATTGGCCTTCCACCACCAATTGGTCGCCGGGGTTTAAACCTTCCCGGATTTCCACCACCATGCCTTGTTGACTTCCCAGGGTGACTTTTCGTTTTTCGGCTTTGCCGTCTTTCACCACATAGACGAAATACTCTTCCTGCTCTTTGATTACATCTTTACGTTCCACCACGATGGCGTTGGGATTAGCAGAGGTCGTGATGCGGATTTCCACTGTTGTACCGGCTTTTAATTGTTTATCGGGGTTAGCAAATTCCACCAGGGAGCGGAAGGCTTTATTCATCATATTCATAGCCGTGTCCACCTGGACTACTTGTCCTTCGATCCGGTTTCCCAACCAAACCGCGGTGGCCGGCATTCCTTCCCGGACCGCGAAAATCTCAGCTTCCGAAACCCAGATGACGCTCTTCATTTTTTCGGTGTTGGAAATGGTTACCAGCGGCATTTCCTTGTCGATATTATCGGTTTCGGATACATATATCTTCGAGACATACCCGCTGATGGGCGCCTTTACCATGACCATTTGGCGCACAGTGTCCCAATCGGCTTTGGCTACATCGAACCTGGCTTTGGCATTGTCGCGGTCTTGCAGCGATATCCCGCCTTTATTGTAGAGGTTATCGATACGTTCGAAAGCGGTCCTGGCGTTCTCAAAAGCTACTTTTGCCTGGAAATATTGGGCGGAAGGGCTGTCTGTGGGAAAGGTCAACAGCACCTGGTCTTTCTTGACGTAATCGCCGACTTTTACCAGGATTTTTTCCACTTTTTCGCCCATGGCGGCATATGCCGTGGACTCCTTGATCCCGCTTAATTCCGAATTATAGCTCAATACGGTTTTAAATTCTTTTGGGGCAATGGTATGGGTGCGGACCGGGACCCCGGCTTCACTGTAGATTTGTTCCATGCTTTTGGCTTCTTCTTTCTTTTGGGTGCAGGCCGGGAAGGTCAACACCAGTGATAATCCCAGGATAATCGCTAACATCTTGACAACAGTTGGTTTCATGCTTGTCTCCTTCAAATTCTCGAAGTTGCTTCTTATATTTCGAATACTAGTTTACATATTAGTTTTTCGTTTTGTTCCATGAAAACAATCAATGGAAAGTGCAATTATACATACACGCATGTATGTTTGTCAAGTCTTTTTTTAAAAAAAATTCGGTTGTCCCCTATTCTCTCATTGCCGCTCATTTTTTTAGCCACCCAGGGCACACAGAGGATAATCTGCGCCTGGCTGTTTTTTTTGTCAATGTATCCGAAACCATGATTCGGGTCGAAATTTCTAAAAAAAGATGGTATCATCTTCCTGTAACTTCGTGGCTAAAAAAAACAAAAAGGAGGACTTATGAAGATAAGAATCTTTATCACAATATTAATGGTTTTTTGTGTTTTAGTTTTTGTGCAACAAAGCGCTTCACCGACAAATGATTCCCAACTCGAAAAAAAAATCACCTATTATGATGATGGAAGTAAAAAAAGTGAAGGAACGTACAAAAACGGCCGGTTAGAAGGCCCTTTTACCGAATGGTATCCCAATGGCAACAAAAGCATGGAAGGTCAATACAAAAATGGGAAATATCACGGTTTATGGCTTTTTTGGTATGAAGATGGCAAACCGCGCGGCAGGGGTGAATTTGAAGATGGATACAGGACCGGTCTCCATGTATTCTGGCATAAAACCGGGGAAAAATCCGTTGAAGTATCCCATAAAAACGGGAAATTTCATGGGAAATACAGGGAATATAACCCGGAAGGGCAACTGCTGGAAGAACTTGAATTTAATGAAGGCATCCGTGAGGGAGCTTTCACCTGGTGGCATGAAAACGGGGAAAAAGCCATGGAAGGACAATACAAAGATAATAAGCGAACCGGTAAATGGGTATCCTGGGATAAACAAGGCAATAGATTTACCGAACGGGAGTACAAAGATGACCAGGTAGTGGCGGAGGACACGGAACTCAATGCGCGAAGCATGGCCAACACCAACGCTGCTTATGAAATCATGACTCCCCGGGAATATTCACCGGAAAAAAAGTATCCATTAGTGTTGATGCTGCATGGCGGGGGAGGCAGTATTTCACATGATAAAATCTTCTGGAAAGCCGATCAATTAAAAGAACTAAAAGCGAATTATATTTTTGCTTTTCTCCAGTCTTCCAAGGTATTTGAAGTGAACTGTTACAACTGGGATAACATGGAGACCGCCAGGAAAGATATAAAACAGCTTTACGATGAAATCATAAAAAAATATCCCATCGATACCGATCAAGTTATTATTGTCGGCATGTCTCAGGGTGGTCAAATGGCGATCGATGCAGCCATTAACAATGTTATTCCTGTTAGAGGATTTTTAGCCTGCTGTCCGTCGAAACCGGGGAGTTTAAACAAAGAAGCGGTAAAGCAGGCGGCGCTGCGTGGGGCTCGCGGTACTATACTGGCCGGGGAAAGAGATATTACACATTTGCCGGGGGCTAAGGAGATAAATGCGCTTTTCAAAGAAATGAACCTGGAACATCGCTTTATTGTTATTCCTGGCCTGGGGCATCGTATTCCACCCGATTCCACTGAACATTTTCAAACCGCCGCCGCTCATATATTAGGAAAATAGCCTCACACGAAACCCTCTCAGTGAAATCAGATGATGTCAATCGTTTTTCATCTGGTGGCAGGATGAAATCAGGAGATGTCAATTCATTTTCATCTGATTTTAGATTATTTTCATCTGCGCGGAAAGATTTTTCAGGTGATTTTACAAATTTTTCAGGTGATTTTGGAAATTTTTCATCTGATTCAAAGTTTGTTTCAGGTGATTCAAGAGTTGTTTCAGGTGATTTGACTTTTGATCCGGATGAATCAAAAGATGATTTACGTGATTCAAGTTTTGTTTCAGGTGATTCACATCTTGTTTCAGGTGATTTCAATGTTGTTTCAGATGATTTTTCTTTTGTTTCATCTGATTTTAAAGAATTTTCATGTGCACGAAGTGTCCGTGCATGTGCACGAAGCCCCCGTGGATGTACACGAAGTGTCCGTGCAAGTGCGCGAGGCTTCCGTGCCACTTCATGAAAACTCTGAAAACGTTGAATCAGAGGCTGCGGGGCAGGAATCAGGATTATTTTAAAGGGGGGCCGCGCCGCGACCTTTCTTTTTATGGCCATATTGTGTTATAATCCCTTACTGCAATCTGCATTTTATTTTTGCTGGAGGTAGACGTATGGCAACGGCGGGATTGACATGGCTGCACCTTTCGGATTGGCATCAAAAAGGTATGGATTTCGATCGCAAAGTCGTCCGGGACGCTTTAGTGGATGATATTAAGAAACGCCGGGAAATCCACCCGGACCTGGAACACCTGGATTTTATCGTTTTTAGCGGCGACCTGGCTTATAACGGCAAAAATGATGAATATCAAGCGGCGGAAGAACATTTCCTTGCTCCCGTACTCGCAGCCGTCAGCCTGGATAAAAGCCGCCTCTTTATCGTCCCGGGAAACCACGATTTGGACCATAACTTATTTGAACTGCTGCCCAAGGACTTAACAAATCCTCTGACAGATGCGGAAAAAATAAAGTACTGGCTGGAGGATAATGAAAGGAGAGAGCGGATGTTATCTCCTTTCAAGGCTTTTAATGAATTTGTAAAGGACTATGCCGAAGGGAGCTTTTCCGCTTATGCCGGAAGTCGCCAACTTACTATTGGCGGGAAAACGATCGCACTGCTGGGTTTCAATTCCGCCTTGATGTGCGGGCGCAATCGTGATAAAAAGAAAAAGATCGATGATAAGGGCAAGATCATGGTCGGTGAACCCCAGGTTTACGAACTATTGAAAAAAAACCAGGACGCGGATTTACGTATTATAGTGCTGCATCATCCTTTCGATTGGCTGACGGAGCAGGATTGTATTTGTGTTAAAAGTCGGTTAAAAAAGACGGCCCATTTTATTTTGTGCGGTCACCAACACATACCGGAAGTTACCATAGAATCCGGGACCGCAGGCAGTTGTATTTTAATTCCTGCCGGGGCTTCTTATGACCGCCGCAAAGTTTTCGATCAGCAGTATAATAATTCCTATAATTTCGTCCATCTTGATTTTGAGAACCAAAAAGGAGAGGTTTTTTTGCGCTGTTGGAGCGATCGCAATAATCGCTGGAGGGAAGACATCGACGCTTGCAAAAATAACGGACGCTTTGCTTTTTCTTTTCCTAAAGGGATAGCCACTGTGAAAAGCACCAAACCTTCAAACGAATCAATTCCCCTGGAAGAAATGGGCAAAATTGAGACAACCGTTACGGAGACCGTTGTCCCCGCTGTGAATTACCACCCGGATAATCCTGTGTTTAATGTCCCGTTCCGGGCCAAAGGCGACGGCATGGTGGGACGCGAAAATGCCCTGCAAAAAGTACGCGAACAATTAACCGCGGGTCAGCGGACTTCCATTGGTCATACGGCTGCCTTTCAAGGTCTGGGTGGCCTGGGGAAAACCCAATTGGCCGTGGAATATGCGCACCGGTTCCGCGATGAATATCCCCTGGGAGTTCTCTGGGTAAACGCGGATCAAGAGATCGAACCCCAATTGATTCAAATGGCCAAACAGGGCCTCTGGATTCACCCGGAATCAAAACCCCAGGATATCCTGGAAATTGCCAGAGTGCGTTTGCAAAACCGGTCCGAATGCCTGGTTATTTTCGATAATGTAGAGGACCGGGCGGTTATTGAACCCTATTTACCCATGGTGGACGCGGAACCTCATTTACTGCTCACCAGTCGCGCAGTCCAGAAAGGATTCACTCCCATCAATATCTCGTTATTGGATGAGGAGCTTTCTTTTCAATTACTTTTGAAAGAATCCGGCCGAGATATCAATACACTGCTGGAACCTGAACTAAATGCCGGACGAGAGATAGCTGATAAATTGGGCGGTTTGCCCCTGGCCCTTGAAATCGCCGGGGCGTATTTAAATCATTTGAAAAGTTGTACCTTTCAAAACTACCGGGATTTCCTGGCCGAAAATTTAAAAGAGGCCATGAAAGGCGAATTGTTCTCTGGTTTTACCAGGCATGAAAAGGACCTCTTTCTAACCTTACAGGTAAGCAAAGCGGTACTGGCGCAGGCGCCGTTATTAAACGACATCCTGGATATCCTGGCCTGGAGTGGCTCTGCCTTTATGGGGATTTCATTGTTGGCAGCGCTCCTGGGTAAAACTGAAGCAGAGTTATTTACCCCGCTGCAATTGGGGGTAACGCTGCATGTGCTTCAACAGACACCAGATGGTAAGCGGTACGATATTCACCGGTTGGTGCGCCGGGTGCGGCAAGAGCAATATCCGCTTACCCAACATGAGCAATGGATTAAGGATACCTGTCAGCGAATGGGGGACTGGTTCGAGGAACGGAGGGAAAAATTTACTAATATGCCCGCTTTTGCAGCGGAGATGGACCATTTGAAGCAGTGGTTAAACCATATAAAACCATATTCTGCGATTCAAACTGCCTGGTTAACCTGGCTGCAAGCCTTCCCGCTGCTTCACTGGGGGGAATTCCGGGAGCCCCACCGGTTGGTGCAATCCGCCTTAGACTTGCTGTCGGAAACCTCGGAGCAATATCCAAAATTAAAAGCAAATATTCTATATGTTCTGGGATTCACATATTCTCACTTTGAAGACTTGCAAAAATCGTTGGAAAATCATATGCAAGCGTTGACTATCCGCAAGCAACTTTTTGGAGACCAACATCAGGATACGGCAACATCTATGAGTTCTGTTGGGAGCACCTATGGCTACCTGGGATATCATAAAAAAGATCTGGAATATCAGCTTCGGGCGCTGGAAATTCGGCAACAACTCTTTGGAGACAAACATCCAGATACGGCAAGTTCTTTCAGTGATATTGGTGTCACCTATGGCAGCTTGGGAAATCACAAAAAAGCCCTGAAAAATATGCTTCGGGCACTGGAAATTCAACGAGAATTCTTTGGAGAACAACACCCTGCTACTGCGATTTCGCTCAATAATGTTGGTGCTATTTATGGTGAATTGGGAAATCAAAAACAGGCCATGGAATATCAGCTTCGAGCCCTGGAAATTCAACGAGAACTCTTTGGGGAACAACACCCGGATATGGCAAACTCACTTAACAATGTTGGCTGTACTTATATAAAAATGGGTAATTATAACGAAGCCATAAAATATCTGGAGCAGGCATTTGAGATTCGCAATCAACTCCTTGGCGAATTCCATACAGGTATGGCTATGATATACATAAATCTTTTTCATTGCTTAATCAAGCTCAAACGGTTCCATGAGGCCGGGGAGCGTCTGGATGAATACTTAGACCGCCTGCCCCAGGATCACCCAAAATACGAAAACCTTGTCAGTCTGAAAAAACTCCTGCAAAAGGAAAAAAGAAAAAACCTCCATGGCATGCCGGGGAAAAAGAAGAAGAGGAAGAGGAAGAAGTGAACGGTAGATTGGTTAGTGGTTATAGGTGAATGGTGAGTGGCGTCCTTCGGACTCTTTTTCTACGCCTGTGGCGGAAAACGCATCTAGGAGTTAGGGGGCAGGAGGGATCAATGTGCAGGGAAAAAAGAATTTCCAGGCGAATCAGTTGACAAGTAGAGAGAGTTATAATATTATATCCAAAAACATGACGAGGTAAAATATGAACCAGGTAAAATTGCTCGGAAACCTGATAAAACCGCTTATTGTGGCCGGTATATACAAAGATGAAAGCGCTGCGCTGAAAGCAATTATCGTAGATTATATCGACAAAAAAATAGCGGAGTATGATGCGATTATTCGCAATTTCCGGGGAAAATACAAGAGAGATTTCGATGCCTTCACAAAAGACTTGACCAACAGCGCGAATATGGATGCAGAAGATGATTGGATGGAGTGGAAAGGCGCAATAGAGATGAGAAACAGTTGGTTGGAAGCTTATCAACTTTCATTTCATGGAAAAGCCGCTTAATTTATCAAGTATCATTTCGCTGCTCGAAAAGAGCAGCATCGTTTCAAAAATCGAAAAGGTCGAAATCGATGAAATTTCTCATCGCGGTTTCTATAAAATAAAATGCAACCTTATCCCCGCAAAATACAAGCTTGAGATGAAGTTCATAAAAACAAAATACGAATTCATCTATTCTTTTCAATTGTTTACGACACTACCGGTCGTGAGATGGGATAATGCCCCCCATTATCCCGACATCAAGACATTTCCGCATCATTTCCATGACAGTGAAGGAAATATCGTCGAGTCAGAATTGGAAGGGAATGCAAGGAATGATTTAAAAAAAGTCCTTTCAAAGATTACGGAATTGATAAGCCGGTCAAAATATTTATAGGAATTTGTCCGATTCCCTGGCAAGAAAGGACCTCCATGGCATTCCGGGGAAAAAGAAGAAGAGGAAAAAGTGAGCGGTAGATTGGTTAGTGGTGAATGGTAAGTTGTGAGTGGCGTCCTTCGGACTCTTTTTCTACGCCTTTACGCCCGCGGCGAAAAACGCATCAAGGGATCAGGGGGCAGGGGCGTTTGAAATCTGTCCGAAGGACTCCCAAATTTTGAGGCAATCATGAGCCAATTAATCGGGAAGTGGACGCCCGTAATTTTATAAAATGACAATTGCTGGAAATCACCCATTACCGATTGACAATTTACACATTAAATATTATATTACTATCCATGAATATGAATAAGAAAATCATAAAAAGATCGACCTCCGAATTGAAAAAAATACTGATCAACCGATTCGGAAAGGAGATAGAACTATACCTCTTCGGGTCCGTGGCAAGAAACGACTTCGGACGGGAATCGGATATCGATATCCTGGCGCTACTGCCCGACGGGGATGATATGAACCGAAAAAAAGAGATTATCGATCTGGCCTATGATATCGAATTGAAATATAACATCGTTTTCGGCATCGTCGTATGCTCGACGGAATTCTGGAGATCCGAAAAGGCCGCCGTAATGCCTTTCCATCGTAACCTACAAAAGGAAGCTTTTCTAATATGAGTTGGGAAAAGGATTTAATTAAATATCGCCGGGAAAAAGCCGCTGAAACGATTGAAGACGCCCGTTTATTATTTGAAAAGCGCCGTCTGTTCTCCGCGGTGAATCGTATCTATTACGCCCTGTTTTACGAAGTAAGCGCATTACTGATGACTAAAAACCTCTCTTCCCCAAAACACACCGGTATAAGAGCCTTATTTAATGAGCACTTTGTAAAGAAAGGCATCGTTGAAACGGCAATTGGGAAATTTTATTCGGAAATGTTTGTTTTCCGACAAGAGGCTGATTATAAAGATTTTATCTTTTATAATGAAAACCACGTGAAAGAATTGCTTCAGAATGCAGAGAAGTATCTGAAAGAATAATAGATATGTATCGACAAAGAAATAGCAAAAAAGCATAACCCACACTAAGAAGAGAT
>JAUPLE010000893.1 GCA_030837085.1 Acidobacteriota bacterium
GGGGGATGATATTAAGAAAATAAACCGTTTGATTGCCCACAATTTCGGGTTAATATTGGTGACGGGGCCGACCGGATCGGGCAAATCCACAACGCTTTATTCGGTATTAAACGGGTTAAACCGGGAGGAGCGGAAGATTATTACCGTGGAGGACCCGGTAGAGTACCAGATCGAAGGGATTTCCCAGATCCAGGTGCAGGAGCAGATTGGGTTATCGTTTGCCAATATTTTGCGCAATATTTTGCGGCAGGACCCGGACATTGTGATGATCGGAGAAATCCGGGATAAAGAGACGGCGGAGATTGCTATCCGGGCGTCGTTGACCGGGCATCTGGTGTTGGCCACGCTGCATACCAATGATGCGCTTTCGGCGGTGACGCGGTTGATCGACATGGGGGTGGACGATTACCTGGTGAATGCGTCGTTGTTGGGGGTAGTGGCGCAGCGGTTGGTGAGGAAAATTTGTCCTTTTTGCGCCGCGCCTGTCGATGTGCCCGGGACCATCATGGATGAATTGGAACTGAAATCCATCCAGGCGAAACATCATATGAAAACGTTGTCGCTGCAAAAAGGTAAGGGCTGTGAGCAATGCGCCGGCACGGGGTATAAGGGCCGGGTTGGGGTATTCGAAATCCTGGAATTTTCAGATGATTTGAAATCCGCGCTGTTGAAATATAAAGAGTATGATCGTTTGAGGCCGGTGTTGGTGGAGAAGGGTTTCAAATCCTTACGGGAAGATGCGGTATTGAAATGGGCCGGGGGAGTGACCACGGCTGAAGAGATTTTCCGGGTAACGTAAGAAACAACCATGCCGCTCTATCATGTGAAAGTCATAAATAAAAGTAGTCACATGGAGGAGTTTAGCCGGGAATACCCGGACCTGGGAGCGCTGCAAAACGATATCAGCCGCAGCGGCCTGCTGCTGGTGGAGGCGAAAGAAAAAAAGCAAAGGAAACAACAGCTTTTACAGGAAATCCAGCGGCTGCGGAACCGGTTGAGTTCGGGTACGGTGCGGGACGAGGATATTTACAATTTGTTTTATGAACTGGGGGTTATCCTGAAAGCCGGGGTGCCGGTAATGCGGGCTTTGCGTATGATCATCGATGAGACGGGCAAGGAGGCCATGAAAAAATTCCTGGAGGGGGTTTTGTTTGATTTGAAAGAAGGCCGGAATTTCTCGGATATCCTGGAAGGGGCGGCGGCGGGAAAGATTTACAATTTCGGGGCGTATATTCCCATTATTCGCATGGGGGAAAAGACCGGGCAGTTGGGAGAGTGTTTCTTGAATATCGCGTCCAATCTCGAAAAGTCCATGAAGATCAAAAGCGAAATCACCAATGCCATGATATACCCAATGGTTTTATTCGGAACGAGCCTGATGGCGCTTTATGTGATGTTGGTATATGTGATACCCCGTTTCGAATCCATTGTGACCGGTTTCAAGGTGGTGCTGCCGTTTCATACGCGGGTGTTGTTCAGCGTCAGTTCGTTTTTAAATGCGCACCAGGATGTGGTGATAATTGCATTTATCCTGCTTTTGACTGTACTGTTATATCTCAGCCGGAAGCCGGAAGTGAAATTTTTTTTTAATAACCTTTTAAATAAGTTGCCGGTGATACGAACCATTAAGTTTTCGTCGGAGAATCTCCATTTTTTGCATTCGTTGAGTAATTTGCTATCCGGGGGAGTCCCCATTTTAGCGTCGTTGGACCTGGCGTTGGAGAGTTTCTCGTCGGCTTCCGTAAAGAACAAGTTAAGGAATGCCTCGCTCGCGCTGCGCAAAGGTGAAACCCTGGCCAATGCGTTAAAAGAGACGGGATTATTCCCGGAGATTGTGCCCAACATGATCCGGGTGGGTGAGGAGTCGGGCACACTGCCGGAAGTATTGAAAGAGCTTTATAATTTCATGAGCGAGCGGTTTTTAAAGAAGACCAAGAGGTACATGAATTTATTGGAGCCGATGATTATTTTGTTTGTGGCGTTATTCATTGGATTATTGATTATGACTATTTTGCCGATTATACTTAATTTGAGTGATATTAAATTTTAAAAACGTCCGTCCACAGATTACACGGATTAGCACGGGTTCTTGCCCACGAATTAAATCCGGGGTTGGAGAAAAAAAATTCTCAATGGAACGTAGATTGAGGAACCAGTGCTTCTATTTCCGATTCAGTGAGACCGGTTATATCCATTATGGTTTCAAAATCGAAACCTCTTTTCAGCATTCTTATTGCGGCTTCTTTGGCTTTTTTTTCGATTCCATTTTTTTCCCCTTCGTTTTTTAATTGTGGTCCTAAGGTTTCCATAAACTCTTCTCTAAATTGTTGAGCTAAGGTTGGCATAATATCACCTCCATCTATTTTACTTTTGTTCAATATTTCTTTTAATTGATCTTGTTTTATATCCTGGGTTTGGGAAATATACCTCATAAAGAAGAGTACAACATCTTTATTGTCGGTAAATCCTCTTTGATGCCAGAAACGGAATATTTCCCGGATCGCTCCCGGATCATTTTTACAGGCGGCTTTCATTAGAACCATTGCTGTAAATAAAAAAACATTCTTTTTTAATTCTTGATTACTCTCATCCCCGAAGTCCCAGGAATTGGTATCGAACAGGATATAATGGTAATCCAGCAGGTATGGTTTTATTTCGTCATCGACATCGAATTGATCTGCAAAAGCCCGGGGCACTTTCCATCCTTCCGCGCCGTGGTAAAACACTACGGGTATGATCAGGCGCGGCGGTTTGCCGCCGTTGTAATCCTTCTCCCACTCGAAGACCATGTACTTGAGAACCTGGAGCAACACTTCAACTCTTCCTTCAGTTTTATGTTCCAGGAGAAAATAGATATCTACAGGTATCTCTTGGTCTTTTTTTGTTTTCAGCACCGTTTTGACGACAATATCGGAAAATCCTTTTTTGAATTCATTGGAAACATATTTTGTATCACCGATTTCGATATGGGCTAGGTCCAGTTGTTTTTTTAAACCAGCCGGTAGTACCCGCTCCAGGAAATCCCTGGCGTTTTCCGGGGAATCGAATATCTTGTGGAAGAAACTGTCGTTAACGTGCTGAATATCGGTAGATGTATTTTTCATGGCTATTCAATTATAATCTCTTTGCAGGTTTTTTTCAACTGCTTTGGACAAAACCAGAAACTCAAACTCCAGTTTCAATATAATTTGTGGAAATCAGGGCAAAAGATTGATCTGAAAAACCTTAAACCAATTAAAGCCGCACAAGCATTTTACAATACTGCACTCACATTTTAAGTGGAAATGTCTTGACAGTATGTTGATTATTATGTAGTATACGGATAGAAAAGCGAAAATCTGCATTTTATGCGGATCAATTAAATTATTGTGAGGAGGAAGTAATTTTGAGACTGGTGCTATGGGCGCTGTCAATTTTATCTCTCATGGGAATATGGTACTCCTCTGAGGTACATCTATATCTCTCGAACAATGTTTCCTTTTACTCGATTAAGAGTGCAGCTCTCATTCAAGTTGTGCTGGCTGTTTTGGCTGGCGTCTTTGCAACTAAAGCAGCTGACTCTAGCCGAGAACTTCGGAAGTTGTTTAAAGTCAAGGACATTCAAGAGCTTCTGCAAAAGGCTGATGATGCTGCTGCTAAATCGATGGAAGAGGCAAATCGCCTAAAGAATATTGTCAAATTAGTTGGATACGAGGTTGAGCAGCAATTTGCTCGTGATATGCTAATTAACCATAGAAAACAGCTTTCTTTCCACTGGGAACAAATCCTAAAGCTTGAGGCGGTATTCAAAAAAGAGGACACGTCAAAGGGGCTTGATCCCGAGGTCAAGAAATTAATCCAAAATTATATAATTAAGACACAATATTTGGAATATATGGGTAAGGGATTTTTGCGCAATATTCCAATATTAGGGGGGCTTTTTGATTATTTGTTTGGTCCTCTCTGGAATGCTTATTACCTAAAGAATCTGCCTCGGTTCAATAAAATTGCGAAAAAACAAAAAGCTTCTAATAATGACATCAAACAATAGGCACGGTGCGTGAGTGCCAATCTTGTTCATCCTTTTTAACCTTTAACAACTTTGTCGATCACATACGTGGCTTTTGCCTAACACCTTATCCTAACTTGCTGCATCTCGTCAGTTGCAATATACAAACAAAACTCACAACTGTATAGGGACAGAGCGCAGGCTCAAATAAACCTCTCTCTCCAAAACAATTAAAAAGTAAAAACGAAAAATGAAAAATTAAAAATGGAAAAGGAGCCCTTCGGGCAGTGAAAAGTCAGGGATCGGAGATCAGGCGCCAGGGGTAATGGGCATTTCCTGTTGGTGCAGACCGCCTTTACGCGTGTCTGCCCGATGATTAGGGGGCAGTGCGCCCTTACCGCTCTTCCGCTTTCTCCTGACCCCTGAATCCAAACCCCTGACCCCTGTTCTTTCTTCATCATTCATCATTCCATCCTCACTCAAAAATTTATTATTCAACAAGGATATTATCAATATCCGGACTGGAATCGCTCAATTTTCAACCTGGAATTGCTCAACTTTCAGACTGGAATTGCTCGACTTTCAGCCTGGAATTGCTCGACTTTCAGCCTGAAATTGGTCAACTTTCAGACTGGAATCCGACATGTTTCAGCCTGGAATTCGACAACTTTCAGTCTGGAATCTGACAAGTTTCAGCCTGGAATCCGATACGATTCAGCCTGGAAACCATCCCATCCCCGTAAGGCAACCGGTAAATCCTTTTATTGCTAAAATGGATTTAATTTAAAGAAAAAATTTTTTTTTTACGAAAAACGCTTGACAATCCATCCTGAGAATGCATTAATCCCGCTTTACTTTTGATCCCGGCCCGGGCAAAAAAACGGGACAGACCAATTTTTCCTTTTTTGGCTTTTTGCCGGGAAAAGATCCCCTAATCGTGGCGGCGGGCGGCGGGCGGCGGGCGGCGCCCGAAGACGCCGCCCTAAAAGCGATTTACCGCCAGGTATAAACCGTCACATTTCCTCCCACATCCTGGATCGAATCTACTAACAATTGCGCAATATAAGTGGGATGGTGAATGTGGCCATGCGGCTCCTTATAACTCATTTGTAAATTGAAAGCGGCTTTCAACATCGCGGCGTCGAACTTGTATCCATTGGCATAAGTAGCTTCACCCGGGTCTATCACGCCGTTGCTGTTAGTATCCTTGAAGAAGTAGGGATAACTATTGGGATCGTAAAGAATGGGTTTGCCAATGGCGAAGCCATACGCCTGCATGCCGGTGTAAAGGCCAGCCTGAAGCGCCTCGATTTCCTCTTTAATGGATTCGGCCATATTGCCGTCGCCATCGAAATCCGGGATGGAAGCGGGCCGAATTCCTTCAAAGACAAATAACGCCGGGTCTGCGCCAGGGTTGGGCTGGGCAATATCCTGGCCATGACAATTGACGCAATTGGCCGGGTTAGGTTCCGCCACATTATGCCCCTTGATCGCTTCCCTGCCCATGTGACACTGCACACAGGTATTGAATTTCCCCATATGATTGGGAAAAGGATTTTTCCCGGCATAGATTTTACCGTTATATTCGTAGCCGCCCTTGACTTCAGCGCCCAGGAATACGGCAGCCGCGGGGAAATAGTGAATGTTGGAAAAGGAATAGGGCCCTGCCGATGCGGCAATGGCTTTATCGACGTTGACCTTCGAGGAGCGTCCCTGGTGGCAAATCATGCAAAGGTTGCTGCTGTCTCCCAGGTCGGCCTTTATACCCGAAGGGAAAGTGACCTCGGCAACCTGCCGGACTGCCGGCGGAGACGTATGACAGGTGGTGCACAACAACCCATTGGCAATCGGTTGGGCAATACTCTGGCCGCTATTGGCCAGGAAGTAAGGAAGCCCCTTAGCGCTGTGACACCTGGCGCAATTGGCCGGGACTTCACCCTCTGCGTCCCAATCCCGCCAGGGCATACCGGAACCGTCAAAATGTCCCTCGTCGCCGCGGTGCATACCGGTCATACTTACAGCGCCGCCGATCCGGCTATTCAAATCCTCGATAGAATCATACATCAATTCGATGAGGTATTTCCCACCGTGGGCAAAACCACCCGGGTCCTTCTTGACCACCTGCATATTGTAACAGGCCTTCAATAACCGGGGAGTAAAACTGGCGTAGCGGTTCCCGAATACAGCCTCCGATGCATCGATCACACCGTCGCCATTGGTATCTTTAAAGAAATAGGGATGGGTATTGCCATCGTAACCGATGGGAACGCCCACCACCTGGTTGGCATAAGCCTGGATACCGGCGTACAGTTTTTCCAGTATACCTTGCACTTCGTAATAGATGCCCTCGGTCATGTTGCCGTCGCCGTCGTAGTCGGTCAAAGAACCCAGGAACCGAATATTTTTCAGGTCGGCTTCGCCCCTGACATTGGTATGACAGGTGTCGCACCGTTCCGTCCTGATCTCCAACGAATGGGGTTCGTGGCAATCGTTGCAGGCGCCGTAACCTTCGATGTGGGCAAATTTCGCGTCATAGGTTTTATTCGCATACTGGTAGCCGCCGCGAACCAGCGTCCCATACATCGTAGCAGCAGCGGCAAAATAATGGATATTGGAAAAACTTATCTTCGCATTGGGTGTATCATCCGCCATACCGGCCGTATTCGTATTCACGGTGACAGTGGAGGAACGGCCCTGGTGACACTGCATACAGATGGCCTCTTTTCCTAAATTACCGATAATATCGCCGGAAGGAAAGGTAACCGTCTCGAACACCCGCGTGATTCCATTTTTCTCATCCGTATGGCAAAGCTGGCAGGTAAATACGCCAGGCGCCGCAGCGGTATTCACCACGCCGTCGGCCGCAAAATCCAGGAACCCATTGATACTGTGACATTTTGCGCACGTCACGGGGACAACCGGCGGATTATCCCCATTCCAATGGACAAACGCTTCCGCTCCCTTGTCGGCGTGGCCGGAAGCGGCAAAATGCGCCTCCTGGACCGTCTCGTATACCGCTTTGACTACTTTACAGCCCTGCCAGAATAGTAGACTGATGGATATACCGAACAATATACTTAATATACTTAATTTTTTTAATTTCATCATGCCCTCCTTTATTATTACCATTTATAACCGAAGGAGATTTCAAATATATTGGCCTTATAGTCATTCAAGCCAAACTTTTTTTCTTTGAAATCCACCAACCGGTATGCCAGTTCTCCTGTTAAACCGCCGCTGTAGGTATATCTCAGGAAAGCTTTTAAAGAAGCGCGGGAAAGTTCCCACGATCCTTTGTTCCGGTAATAATTAAAGTATCCACCGAGACCCCAGGCTTTCCCTGGTTCGATGTAGAGGGAGGCGTCAAACAGGTTGGCCTTTCCTTCATAGAAAATCTCCCACAAGAAAGAACCGCCGGCCCCACCCCATGAGGGCGGATACACGATGGTACGGTTCGCTTCCCGCGTTACATCGATGAGGGAATAACCCAGGCCACCTTTGAATGTTTTACCATGCACCCCTACTCGCAGGTTCAATTGATTGGATACGGCTTCAAACATCGCACTATTGGTTTCATCATTTTCGTTCGTGGTGACGCTGCGAAGATAAGAACCCATGACATAGAATTTTTTCACCTGGTATTTGGCGGTCATACGGAAACGCCGGAAATCCGAGGGCGACATCAGGGTAAAAGGATTCTTATAAGTCCCTAACTGGTAATCGGCGGTGAGACGGAAAGATTTGAATGGGTTCCATTTCAAATTACCAAAGAAACCGGTTCTTTTGGCGATCCCGTTTTCCTCTATGATATCGGTTTTATCATTGATATTCCGGCGCTCGAACCGGGCGCCTACGGTGAAATTCAAGGAAGCATACGGTTGCCACTGGATACCACCTTCAAGACCCCCGATTTCATATTTCAGATCCATGGACGTGGTTTCATTGTCGATAGTCAGGGAACCCGCTTGTTTGAAATCATTATAACGGGCGGCGCCGATAAAAGCCAGGCGATCGGTTAGAATGAAGGTCAAATCCAAATCATAGACGTGGATGTCCCGGGTAAATTGGCCCTGGCCGTCGTGCGCATATATGAACGGATCGCCCAGGTAATCGACGCCGGCAGCCTCTTCGCTGTAGGAAATTTTAGTATCCTGGCTGGTGACCTGGAAACTACCCCGGATTTGAAAATTTTTCAAGGGGGCGGCGCTGAACCGGCCGCTGTAGATACTACCTTTCATGTCATAGGGCTGACTGAGGGTAAAATAATACAGCGCGCTGGGGTACTGGGACGCCTCGCCGCCGTCGGCATATCCGGGCAAGAAAAGACTGTTAACGTTCTTATAATCCTGGATTTTATCTTCCAGGGCAATTGAAAAACCCTTGCCCGCTAAATCCAGCCCAATAGTGATGTCAGAGGATTTCTCATCCACCGGCTTTTCAAATTCGAATTCCACCCGACCGATATCGTAGGTGGTGGTGCTTTTGCCTTTTTTTGTGAAGCGGTTAAAATCCGCGTAAAAATGGGCTTTACTGCCCAGCCAGACCTTCAACCAGCCCGAGTCGTTGACGCGGTCGAAATCGAACGTATGATAATCCCCTGCTTCCAGGATATCGCTGTAGAAATAAGCGGATTTTTTCCGGTTATACCTGAACTGGTATTTCCCGTATTTCTCGATATCCAGGGCAAAGGTTTCGAAAGGATCGCCGCCGAAGTTGTACAAATCCAGGTCGAGACGGTCGAAGAACGATTTAAACTTTCCCTCCGGCGCATAGTGCAGGTTAAAGTTAAAAAGCCTGGCGCCTTTTTCCAGGTTGATATCTTCCTGGTACTTAGACATTGTACCGTTGATATCCACCGCCCGGTAGCCCACCATAAAGCTGCCGTAGAATTCACCCTTGTTATCTCCGGGTTTCTTCTCTTCACTCCATAGGGAACGGGAACCGGCTAACCCGCACAAAAACACACACATCAATGTTATTAATAGTAATTTGTGTACTCTCATGGTTCATCTCCTTGTGTTGCCGCTATTTTAAAAACAACGGGTCCAGGTTGGACCCATGGACGGCGGAATGGCAACCGGCGCAATTGGCGTCGAATGATACCAATCCTTTGTGCCATGCGGGGGCCCCGGCATGACAACTAAAGCACAGTTCGCCGACGGACTGAAATTTTAACAGGTGGCGGTTGGGGGAACCATGGACTTCGTGGCATATGGAGCATCCTTCGACAGCCGATGCTTCATGCTCGAATATAAACGGACCGGTCTTATCGGTATGGCATTTGAGACATTCCTGCTGTTTGAACCCGCCCAGTCGTTCGCGGGTGCCAGGTTTGTGGGGATCGTGGCAGGTAATGCACTCTAAAATACCTTCTTTTAATCGGTGCCGTTCGTTTAAATTGAATTGGGCCATCACGTCCGGGTGGCATCCGGCGCAAAGCTTACCGGCAGGCGCTTGAAGGAGCGCCCGGTTATGACCGGTTTTATGGATGCCGTGACAGTCTGTGCAGGACATGGACGCTTTGCCGTGGGGACCGGACATATACTGTACACAGGTGTCCTGGTGGCAGGCTAAGCATTGTTTTGCATTTTGGAGAGCGGAATTTTTGATATTGAACGCCAGGATTGTTCCTTTTTCCCCTCCTGTGTCGATATGTTTTGCGGCGTCGCCGTGGCAATCCGTGCAAACTGCTTTGCCGACGGAATGCATGCTGGTTTTAAAAGCCGTGGCCACGTCCTCGTGGCATTCGGTGCACGCTTCGATGCCAGCGGCGGTTTTCTCATTCTCTACCGGCGTCATACCGGTAATGAACCCAGTGAGACCAACTACAAACACAGCTATTCCCAATAACCCCAGGTAACGGAGATTGGGCAACGTTGTCCTTCCATTTTTTTTCATTGCCAACTTGTACCTCCTTTTTTAAAATGCGACTATTTTACTCTTATTATTTTCGAAAAACAAGTACAGGGATTTTTTTTTATTAATTTTTTCCCGACCGCCGCATTTTTCATTTTTCCCGGTTGGATTTTACATTCTCGTTGTTTTCTGTTAAAATAATCTAATGAAATCTCTTAAAGAATTTAAATACTGGCGTAGGGGCCAGGAGTTTCTCGGCATCGAGTATCCAATTATTTCCGGGGCCATGACCTGGATCAGCGATTCAAAACTGGTAAAAGCCGTAAGCGATGCCGGCGGACTGGGCGTCCTCGCTGGGGGCAATATGCCCGGGGAATTCCTTGAAAAAGAAATAAAAACGTTAAAAGATCATAAAGTCAACTATGCTGTTAACCTTATCACTATTGCCCCCAATTACAGGGAACATTTGAAAATCGTCGCCCGCCTGGGAGTTCCCATGGTTTTTTTTGCCGGCAGTTTCCCACGAAAAGAGGAAGTAAAAGCTGCCAAAGACAGCGGGGCCAGGGCCATTTGTTTTGCCTCTACCGATTCCATCGCCGACCGCATGATCGATTAC
>JAUPLE010000894.1 GCA_030837085.1 Acidobacteriota bacterium
AACGACAATTGATTACGGCGTTGTTTAATTTTTTCGTGGCCATGACCAAAGAATCCCACCTGGCCCACATTATCATCGCTTCTTCGGACGGGTATTTCTTAAATACCGTGTATAATGATTCGAAACTCAAAAAGTGTTCCAGGTTTTATAAGGTGGATTATCTCGCTAAAGAAGATGTAATGGAGTGGCTGTTGAACCTGGAAAAATACTCGAAAATAAAAGATTATACCCTGGCTGAAGCAGATGCGCAAAAAATATGGGATACCGTCGGCGGCAGCATGTGGGAAATCCAGGATATATTGACTGAACTTTTCGACAACCCGATCGATGAAGTACTCCACCTGTATAAGAAGAAAATCAAAGGCATGATCGAATATAATATCGGTGCGGATATGCGCAAGGAAAAAATCCTGGAAGTCTTCTTGAAAAAGGAAACCGCCCATTTTAAAGATTTCATGCACCGGGAAATCCCGGCCGGCGAACTGGAAAAACTTTTACAGGATATGGTCCGCAATAATATCCTTTATTTTGATCCCACCGAAGCCGTATATTATCCACAAGGAAAAAGCTATCTCTGGGGAATCCGCCTCTATTTCGAACAATAAAGCCCAACCTCTCTCTTTTCAACGTGTTGACAATAAACAATATTTCGGTTAATATTCATCCATGATGACAGAAGACGAATTAAAACAAATCCCTTATGGGGAATCGGATTTCAATGATTTCAAGTTAAAAAACCTTTATTATGTCGATAAAACCCGGTTTATCCGCAATATTGAAAAAAAAGGAAGCTACTTATTTCTCATTCGCCCCCGCCGTTTCGGCAAATCCCTATTTATGGGCATAATGGAAGCCTATTACGATATCGAGCAAAAAGACCATTTCGATTATTTATTTGCCGGTTCCGATATCCTTCGCAATCCCACCAAAGAAAAAAATAGCTACCTGGTTTTGAAATTCAATTTTTCCGCGGTGAATCCGAATGTTTCATTTGTGGAAGAAGCATTTCTAACCCGCATTAAAAATGTGGCCACCTCTTTCGTGACCAAATATGAAAAATATCTGGATATTGATATAAAAGAAGCAAAAGCAGAATTAAATTCTAAAAAGACAGCTTCGGAAGTAATGGATACCCTCTTAAATTACTGCTTACAAAAGAAGCAAAAATTGTATGTCATCATCGACGAATACGATAACTTTGCCAATACCATTCTTTCCGAATCCGGGGAAAAGGAATTTGAAAGAATAACCCACGGGGAAGGTTTTTTCCGGGCCTTTTTTAATGTCCTCAAATGGGGAACCACCGATCTCGAAGCGCCTATTTCCCGTTTATTCATGACCGGCGTTTCCCCCATCACCCTGGACGACGTTACCTCCGGTTTCAATATCGCCGCCAATATTTCACTCCATTCCGATATCAATGAGATTATGGGCTTTACCCGCGGCGAAGTAGAAACCATGATCGAATACTACCGCCAAAGCGGGAAAATTCGCCATGCCACGCCGGAACTGCTGGAAATGATGAGCCGATGGTATAACCATTACCGGTTTTCTTTCAACGCTTCCACGGAATTATTTAACACGGTTCACATATTATATTTCCTGAGGGAATATATGATCGACTCCCAGTTGCCCCGCAACTTTATCGATTACAACGCCCGGATCGATTATATGAAACTGCGCCATTTAATCGTCATCGATAAAAAAGGCGCCGGCGCAAATCAAACCAATGGAAATTTTTCCCGGCTCCGGCAAATCATGGAAACCCATTCGGTTCATTCCGCCATTGTTGACCGTTTCCCGGTCCAAAAAATGATCAGCCCGGAAAATTTCGTTTCCCTATTGTACTATTTCGGTCTGTTAACCATTTCCGGCGTCGATGAAGAAAAAAAAGCCATCCTTAAAATCCCCAATGAAGCCATTAAACGCCTGTTCTATGATTATATCAAAGAAACCTACGAGGAAACCGGTCTATTTACCCTCAATTTCAGCAAATACGAAGAGTTGATGAAAGAAATGGCCTTTAACGGACAATGGAAACCGTTAATCGAATACCTGGCCCGGCAGGTGGATACATCCATGGGGATAAGGGACCTAATCACCGGTGAAAAAGCAATCCAGGCTTTTTTGAATGTTTATCTCGGTTTATCCGGCCTGTACATCATATATTCGGAAAAAGAACTGGAAAAAGGGTATGCCGACCTGGTAATGGAGCCTTTCCTGGCGCAATACCCGCTGCTGAAGTATTCCTATCTTATCGAAATAAAATATATCCCTTCGCAAGGAGGAAAGAAAACCATACCCCGGGCAAAAATAGAAAAAGCGCGTGAAGAAGCAGAGGCCCAATTGAAACAATACGGCCTGGATGATAAATTTCACAAAGCCATTGGACAAACTACATTGAAAAAAGTAATATTAATTTTCAGCGGCGCCCGGTTGGTGTATCATGATGAAGTGGTTTAAAGGCCCACGGAATACACGGAAAACACGGAAAAAATAGTCCGAGAGGACATCCCCTTTTTGAAGACGAAGTTAGGAGGTTAGGATGTTAGGAAGTTGTGAAAAAGAGGCGCGCCAAAGGCGCTTTTAAAAAAGGCGCGAAGCGCCGCTAATTTGTCTCACCTTCTCAACCTCTCACCTTCTTCTCTTCTGCTTTTCCTGGGGCCCTTTCACAAATCTTGCACAATCCCTGATAATAGTTTATAATTAGTCATTATAAAAAAAACTCGGAGTCAATAATGCGAAAAGAAATCGAAGTGTACCAACCCAAGAACAAAATTCGCATCGTCACCGCTGCCTCGCTATTCGACGGTCACGATGCCGCCATCAATATCATGCGCCGCATCATGCAATCTTCCGGCTGCGAAGTCATCCACCTCGGCCATAATCGGTCGGTCAAAGAAATCGTCGACTGCGCTATCCAGGAAGATGCGCAAGCCATTGCCATCACTTCGTACCAGGGCGGCCATATGGAATTCTTCAAATACATGTACGACCTCTTACGCGACGCCGGCTGCGGCCATATCAAAATCTTCGGCGGCGGCGGCGGCGTTATCCTCCCCGATGAAATCCAACAACTCCATAGCTACGGCATTGCTCGCATCTATTCCCCGGACGACGGCCGCGAAATGGGCCTGCAAGGCATGATTAACGATGTACTCTTCAATTGCGATTTACCCGTGGGCGCCAACCTGGACGGCGAAATCGACCGCATCAAGGATAAAAACCCCAAAGATATCGCCCGCCTCATCTCCGCCGCTGAAAACTTCCCCGAAGAATCCCGGGCGATGCTGGAACATATCCAGCAACTAGCGCAGCATGCAAAAGTACCTATCCTGGGCATTACCGGCACCGGCGGCTCAGGCAAATCTTCCCTTATCGATGAAATCGTGGGCCGGTTCCTCATCGATTTCAAAGACAAAACCATTGGCATCCTTTCCGTAGACCCCTCCAAACGCAAAACCGGCGGCGCATTGTTGGGCGACCGCATCCGCATGAATACCATCGAGAATAACCGCGTATACATGCGTTCCCTGGCCACGCGCCAATCCAACCTCGCCCTCTCCAAATACGTCCGCGAAGCCGTCGATATCCTCAAAGCCGCCGGTTACGATTTCATTATCCTCGAAACCTCGGGCATCGGCCAATCCGATACCGAAATCACCGACCATTCCGATGTCAGTCTCTATGTCATGACCCCCGAATACGGCGCGGCCACCCAACTGGAAAAAATCGATATGCTCGATTTCGCCGATATCATCGCCCTCAACAAATTCGATAAACGCGGCGGACTGGACGCCCTGCGGGATGTCAAAAAACAGTTCCGCCGCAACCGCAACCTCTTCGACGAAGCTGTCACCGACGACCAACTCCCCGTCTTCGGCACCATAGCTTCCCAGTTCAACGATCCCGGCGTAAACCGCCTTTATAAAGAAATAATCGATAAAATCACCGCTAAAACCGGCTCCGACTTAAAGTCGCATTTCGAAATCACCCCCGGCATGTCCGAAAAAATCTATATCATCCCGCCCCACCGCAACCGCTATCTCTCCGAAATATCCGAGACCATCCGCGGCTACAACCAATGGACCGAAGAACAACGGGAAGTCGCCCAGAAACTCTATAACCTCAAAGAAAGCATGGCCACCCTCGAAGATACCCCCGGCGAATTAACCCCCGACCAACGGGCCGAAATCAAAAAACAACTGCAAGCGCTGTATAAAGAGGTCGAAATAAAACTCGATGGCCGCAACAAAAAAATCCTGGAAACCTGGGAGCAAAAAATCCAGGCCTATAAAAACGAATATTACGTCTATAAAGTCAGGGACAAAGAAATCAAAGTCGCTACCCACGTCGAATCCATGTCCCACAATATGATCTCCAGGATCAGCATGCCCGGTTACCGCGCCTGGGGCGACATCCTACGCTGGAACCTCCAGGAAAACGTACCCGGCGAATTCCCCTACTCCGCCGGAGTGTTTCCGTTCAAACGGGAGGAAGAAGAACCCACCCGCATGTTTGCCGGTGAAGGCGGACCCGAACGCACCAACCGGCGGTTTCATTACGTATCCAAAGCCCAACCCGCCAAACGCCTATCCACTGCATTCGATTCCGTCACCCTCTACGGTGAAGATCCCGACCGCCGTCCCGATATCTACGGCAAAATCGGCAACTCCGGCGTCTCCATCTGCTGCCTCGACGACGCCAAGAAACTCTATTCCGGGTTCCACCTGACCGATCCCCTCACGTCCGTGTCCATGACCATCAACGGACCCGCGCCCATCATGACCGCTTTCTTCATGAACGCCGCCATCGACCAGGAATGCGAAATCTATATCAAAGAAAACGGACTTGAAGAGCAAGTCCAACGCAAAATCGACCAAATATATAAAGAAAAAGGAGTCGAACGACCCGCTTACCAGGGCGAGCTGCCCGACGGCAATAACGGGCTAGGACTCTTTTTACTTGGCGTTACCGGCGATCAGGTGCTGCCGGCTGATGTTTATGAAAACATAAAAGCAAATACCATCTGCCGCGTACGCGGCACCGTGCAGGCCGATATCCTTAAAGAAGACCAGGCCCAGAACACCTGCATCTTTTCCACCGAGTTCGCTTTGCGCATGATGGGCGACATCCAGCAGTATTTCAGCGATCACAACGTGCGTAACTTCTATTCCGTTTCCATTTCCGGGTATCACATCGCCGAAGCCGGGGCCAATCCCATAACCCAGTTGGCGCTAACCCTTTCCAACGGGTTTACCTTTGTCGAGTATTACCTCTCCCGCGGCATGGCCATCGACAGCTTCGCGCCCAACCTCTCCTTTTTCTTTTCCAACGGGATGGAACCCGAGTACGCCGTCATCGGCCGCGTAGCGCGCCGCATCTGGGCCAAGGCCATGAAACTCAAATA
>JAUPLE010000099.1 GCA_030837085.1 Acidobacteriota bacterium
CACTGCCAACTTCCGTATGGTCAGTGCAAAAAACCAAATGGTCACTGCCAACTTCCGTATGGTCAGTGCAAAAATCCAAATGGCCACTGCC
Source organism: Acidobacteriota bacterium (assembly GCA_030837085.1). Lineage (GTDB taxonomy): Bacteria > Acidobacteriota > Aminicenantia > UBA2199 > UBA2199 > JAKAGC01. The sequence goes on from JAUPLE010000099.1 coordinate 92, forward strand.
AACTTCCGTATGGTCAGTGCAAAAAACCAAATGGTCACTGCCAACTTCCGTATGGTCAGTGCAAAAATCCAAATGGTCACTGCCAACTTCCGTATGGTCAGTGCAAAGAACCAAATGGTCACTGCCAACTTCCAAATGGTCAGTGCAAAGAACCAAATGCTCAATGGGGAAAGATTTTTTTGGATTTGACAATGGATTATGCTTTATATATAGTGGTATTTAAAGGATGATAAAAAATGATGCACCTGTGACAAAATCTCGGCTGACTTCCTTATCCCCAGGTGTATGAAGTGAAACAATTGTATTTTTTGCTTTTCCAATCGTCCTTTTCCCGTGGTTTATAAAAAAAGTAAAGTAACCTCTTGACAGGACGGTGAAATCTGCTAGAATGTCCGTATGAAAAAACAAAATGGGCAATTCAATTATCAAGACCTGCGAAATCCGGGCTTCGGTATGGGTAATTGTCTTTTGCAGTCGCAACGTTGCCTGGATATGAAGCGAATCAATGGCGTGACCATTGCTGCCATTGCATCTATGCATCATATTTTTTATGTTTTCAGTATACTGCGTGTAACCATTGTAATAATGAATGTTGCAAATGTCAATGCGTTGGGATAAAAAAAATGAAAAATTATTACAGAAGCAACGAAAACCTTAAACTAGTCGGTGATAGAGTTGCAATTGTGAAGAATCACTTGAAATTGAACATAACCGAATTCTCGAAACAGCTTGATATCTCACACTCATTCCTTTCTCAAATCATTTCAGGGAAGAGAAAACCCAGCTATGAATTTCTCTGCGCCTTGTCTATTAAGTTTAATGTAAATCTTCATTGGCTCTTCACCGGCGCTGGTGAGATGTTCTACATCTCAAATGATTTCGGACCGGGGATTAACCTGGATAAACAATTTGCCGATCCTGAGGTGAAAGAGTTGATCGACCTTTTGAATGTTTCCAAAGTCAAACGGTCATTGCTCTCCTATATGGATCAGCTAAAGGAAATATTTTCCGTGGATATCCGGGAATATGTAAGGAGTAAGTCGGGTAAGACAGGGAGCAGCCGGGAGGGGGGAAATAACCGGACAGGCAAGGAAGAAGCCTCATATAACAGGAATATATATCTGTTCGGGAGGAATTTTTAAAATATGTTTTCTCTTCCTTGCGGTCCCTGCCCCGCCATTCCAACGCCCTGAGATGCGCCTCGTTTATTTCTTCGATACAAAAGAAATTCAACGAGGTCTCGCGCAAACGATCGCAATAATTCGCCACCTGCTCCAAAATACGCGGCAATATCAGCGGGTCCACCCCTTTCTCCGAAACAGGGCTATCCATTCGCTGTATCTCTGTAAATGCCCCGGACTCCTCCTGTTTTGGCGCACCAATAAATGCATATTCCGCGCCGCAACGGCCATAAAACCCTGGAAAAATGTCACCATCAGTAGTAACGAACATAATTTTTTCATAGTCACTCCTGCTTTCGGATAAGATATCATTATTATAGAACTACATACGAAAAAGATCAAACAAAATGGAAGAAAAAAGAAAAGGCCGGGCCCGGGGATTGTTACTTACCCCATAGGATCGGGTGATCCGGCGCCCGGCCGTTCTCTTTAATCTCTTAGCTCCAGGGTTCAGCTTCTGCAAAAAATAGGATTGGATGTGCCCCCGGGCTGCGGCGTCTCAGAACCGCCCTTGATTTCTTTCTGTTCGCTTCTTTCCAGGGACGTCACAAAACTCTGAACCTTGATCTGACTGAGCTTCTGTTTCTTTTCGTTTTTCATGTTTTCCTCCTTTGTACTTTTTTCTTTGTATCGTCATTTGAAAGCCTGTTACTTGTTTAACCACGCTTTCAATCGAATAGAGGCATATTCCATGCCAGGTGACTATTTTTCCCCGAAATCCTTAATTGATGATGGTTTTTGAGATTGAGTGGAGTTTTAAATCTGAAAGAAATAAGCCCACGGGTTTACTACCGCCGGGAGATCAAGCCGAAACCCGTTGTCTCTAACGTTTGTCAATGGTCAACTCACTGGCTTATAAAATAAGCCAGTGGGTATATCCGATTTTTCGCCCTTCCGTTATTCCTCGAATATCAATACCCAAAAAGCGTATTCAGGTTGCCGTCTTCCTGGGATCGATATCATATTTATATATGTAGCTCATGAATTTCTGGTAATCCCCATCATCCACATTCAAATGTTTGATCATTTCTTTGAAACTGTTGCCGCTCTCGGCATAAAACTCCCGCAGCACACCCCTGACCGTTTCCCTGTCGAAATCCCTGGCAATAAAAGGCTTCCATACCAACTCCCAGAAACTTTCACCGGCCATTAACCTCTCTCGCGTTTCAGTAAGCAGGGCGCTGCCGTTTCCCTTTTTATCGGGCGACTCTTTTTTAACGCTGTTCAGTATTGATGATATCTTCTCCCCGGTGATAGGGGCGTCCAGTGTGATCCCGGCTCTTTTCAAAATATTGATCAATTCCCTGACATTACCGGGCCAGTGGTAATCGCAAACCGCTTCCCAGAATCTCTCGCCGATCTCTTTTCCCCTCAGCAGGATTTGATTCCCCAATACCATTTTTTTAATATCCTCTTTTCGCTGCCGCAGGGGGGGAACGTTGATTTCCAGGACGTTCAACCGGTAATAAAGGTCTTGCCGGAACTCTTTATCCTCCACGGCTTTAAGTAAATCTTTATTGGAAGCGGCAATAATACGGACATCCGCCTCCTTTTCCGTGGATTCCCCCAGGACATAAAACTTCCGGGTATCGATAAAGCGCAGCAATTTAGCCTGGATGTCCATGGGCACTTCGGTGATTTCATCGAAGAAGAGCGTGCCTTTGGCCGCTTCTTCTACCAGGCCGGTTTTATCGAACCTGGCATCGGTGAAAGCACCCTTTTTATGGCCGAACAACTTGCTCTCAAAAAGATTAACATCGATATTGGGGGTATCCACGATCACAAATTTCCCTTTCCTGCCGGAAAAGCGGTGGATCAAGCCGGCGATATGGTTTTTGCCTACGCCGGTTTCGCCTGTCAGCAGGACCGGGTCTTCTTCCATGGCGTATTTCACCACCAGGTCCCGTATACCTTGAATGGCTTCGCTTGTGCCGGTGAGTCCACTTAAGTCGGCTTCTTCCCGGACCTGGAGGATGATTTGTTCCAAAAGTTCCCCCAAAATTTTGAAAGCAATTTTGTCCTTTTCACTGAAAAATTCTTTTTTCCCACTGTCAATGTACAAATAGAACCAGCGGCCGATGGGATGAATGATGATACTTTTAACCAGCAGCACTTTGGCTGATTCGGATAAGGTTTCGGAATCGGATTTGGTATAATCTTCGATCGCGACATCGCCGGGTTCTTTCAAGCTCTCTTCAATGTAACTTTTGCAAAACCCCCGGCCTGTATAAACATCTTTGCCCTCGATCTCCCTGCCCCGGTGCCAGAGGATCTTTCCCTTTTCATCATAGATCATGGCCAGGGAGATTTCCTTTTCTTTTAAAAGGTTCCAGATTTTGTCTTTGATTAGTTCAAACATGTTCACTTCCAATAACCGCCGTTTTTGGGGCAGCATAATTATACTATAAAAGTGGCTAAAAATGAAATTATGCTTGCCATAGAGTGAACAATATCTTATAATACTACCCTGGGAATAAGAACGAATCCCCGGAATTGTCAAATAGATATTAGGAGGTACGATGAAAAAAGCATCGATTCTGGTGGCGCTGATCCTGGTGACAACGGTTGTTGCTTCGGCAAAAGATTTTACAGTCACCCTCTATAGTGATTACCTTACAGTGGCGGATAGTAGTTATACAGATACCTACGGAGGGAAGAAAGTTTTCCCGGAGGTTAAATTCACCTATAGGTATAAAGGGAATTTTTATTTGTGGGGGAGTTTCGGGTACTTGCCTGCCAACTTAAAATGGGACAAATGGTCCAATAAAGGTGAGGTGGAGGCTGACCTGAAAATGAAAGACGCATCGCAAAAAATATTTTTCTCCACTGGATTAGGGTATTGGATCGGTTATATCGATCGAGGCCAGGTCGCTATTAGAGGGGAAATGGGGTTATGCGGCACCTACAATTACACTAAAATTACTCAAAAAACCATCAGTACTCAAAACGTTATTGTAACTGAGCGAGACAAGCAATGGGGCATCGGTGTGAGAGGAACTTTCGGCGTTAATTACGGTCTCACTAAAAAATTATTTACGGAAGCGAATGTAGGATATATGTACGTATGGGCCAAAAATGATGAAGGGGACTGGGTCAATGCCGGTGGATTCCGGCTGGCAATGGGGATGGGTTTGAAATTTTAAAAAGGAGTAATGCGGATGAGAACGAAAAATAGTTTAATTATATATGTCATTGCGGCGTTGATAATAGGAACATTCATGTTTCCCGGCTGCAAAAAATCAAGTGAAGCGGATACTTTCACATTAACCGTGACTGTTGGCGGTGGCGTCACCGGGACGCCTGAAGCCGGGACCTATACGTATAATAAGGATGACAAGGTCACCTACAGCTACGCCTTGAAAGACGCCTATGAAGACCTGAAGGTCTCCCTGGACGGCCAATCACAAGCAGTTAGCGGCACGATCACTATCACAAAGGACTGTACCTTATATGCCCAGTCCGATCCCAAGGATGAAGCATTTTCATTAACCGTTACTGTTGAGGATGGCGTTACAGGAACTCCTAAATCCGGCACCACGTATTATCTCCCCAATACCCAGATTGATTATAGTTATAGTTTATTGGAAGATTATATTGATTTAAAGGTCCGCTTCATGGGGACAGAGATTGCCAACAGTGGTTCCGTAACCATAACGAGCGATTCCGTACTGACGGTTTCGGCAACCCTGCATTATGATATTAGAGATTCCTGGGCCTTGACAGAGAAATATTCCGACGGTAGTGAATTTAGCGGCGTTGTTACTTTTGCCGGGACTAACACCGATGAAGGTACTGTGGTTGACAGCGACGGCGGGGCTGGAATTTTCACCGTCGAGGGGACTTATATTACCTTTAATTTGGAATTCCCCAATGTAACGTATCAATATACAGGTCTTTTTGCTTCGAAAAATCTTATAAGCGGCACCGGCAAACGTATTATTCCCGCCACGGGTAAAGTTAGCGGCGGAACCTGGACAGCCAAGCGGAATACATCCACTACATCTGTTCATTCCCTCTTTTCCTTTCATTCCTCTAATCATAAAGGAGAGATCGTCAGCCAATAAGCGATTAAGTGGTTATCGGAATCCTTGCCAGGGGGGCGCAGTAACGCAGGGCAGTGCGGCAGTGCGGCAATACGGCGCCCTTTCAGTGGGCCCCGGGGTAACCTGCCCGGGTAAGGGTTTTAATGTCTTTGAAAGGATGGGGAGGGTTTAAATATTGGGCCAGGAAATCATAGACTTTTAAGCGTATTTTCTTGGCCTGTTGTGTGTCCAGACGGTCAAAACTGTGTCCCCCCGGCGCATCCTTGTAGATTTCATATTCGAATTTCTTCCCGGCCGCTTTGAGCGACTTGATCAAATGTTCTACTTCCAATACATAAACATCATCGTCATTGGTATTGGTGTGTATCAATAGTGGAGTTTGGAGTTTCTCCGCATTCCAGGCGGGGGACCGGCGCCGGTACTCCTGTACATCTTCAGTGGCTGTTTTGCCAATATGGTATGACGCGGAATATAGTTCCCGGTACGACTCAGCGGAATAGCCCATGCGCGCGATCAAATCACTGACCGGCACACCGGCATAAGCGACTTTGTAATCGTTGGGGTAATTGAAAATATTCATAAGCGCTATCATGCCGCCGTGACTCCAGCCCAGGATGCCCACCCGGTCTTTATCCAGGAACTCATAGTTTTCCAGGATGTAATTCCTGGCCGCATAGACATCCTCATTTTCAAGACCGCCGTAATCGATCTGCTCATACATATCCTTGCCATAACCGGTACTTCCCCGGTAATCCGGCGCAATCACGACATATCCTTGCGCCACCAGCTCACGGATAATGTGCACGTTATAGGTGTTGAAATTACTGTGAACACCGCCGTGAGGGAATACTAACAAGGGCGATTTTTTATTATAATCGATGGTCCTGGGGATAAATATATAGGAAAAAAACTTGACCGGGTTTTTCGCTCCCATGGCAGTGGGATTGGGAACTTTTGCCGGCGGCGGTCCGAAATGCCGAACTTTGTCTACATAAGCGATATCGCCTACTCGATGATACCACAATAGGTCATCAACGGCTTTTTCCAGTACATCCAGCCGGTGGTTTAAGTCTTCAAACTTTTCTTGCAGCGCCTGGATTTCTTTGCTTTCGGATTCTTTCTCTTCCGCCCCTAACGGCGCATTAAAATAACCAAAAATGCCTACCGCCAGGAGAAAGGTGAATAGTGTAAATAGGAAAAACTCCTGTTTAAGAGACTGCATTGCGAACCTCCTTTGGTTCTATCGGGGATTAATAACCAGGATAAGAATATACCTTTTTTTTGATAAAATTTCAACCTTTACCCTGTTTTTATAGTTATAATAAAAAATTTTTGGAAGTCCAGAAACCTTTTTATAAAAAGGTTTCTGGTCGCCGAAGACAATATCTAACGATGTATTCTAGTTGACATTTCCTCAAATATCTTTTAAACTTTACACTCCTGAAACAATAATTTTCTATCGAAATTCGTCCCTGGGTTATATGATGAAGCGGCTAAAGGTACTTTCATTCTTTTTTCTGATGTTCACATTTGCTTTATCCTTGCCTATCATACCCCAAACAAATAACATCCTGTTTCAACATATTACCATCGAGCAGGGACTTTCGCAGGCTACGGTTAATTGTATCCTACAGGACAGCAAAGGCTTTATGTGGTTTGGTACGCAGGATGGGTTAAACAAATATGATGGATATACATTTACCGTATACAGGCACGACCCCCAAGACCAAAACACGATAAATCAAAATTACGTGACTGCGATTATTGAAGATCGTGACGGGTTCATCTGGATTGGCACACGTGTTAGTGGACTCAGCCGCTTTGATCCTGGAACCGGGACATTTAAACAATATACCCATGATCCCCGGAACCCCGGTAGTTTGGGGCACAATTCGATAAGGGATATTTGCGCAGACCGCGAGGGTTTTCTCTGGATCGCCACTGAGGGTGGGGGATTAAACCGGTTTAATCCAAAAACCGGGATTTTCACCCGCTATCGATATGATCCGCAGAACCCCGGTAGTTTGAGCAGCGATATTGTTATATGTATATATTAAGATCATGAGGGGACTATTTTAGTAGGAACCCGTAAGGGTTTAAACCGATTCGATCCCCAAACAGGCCGGTTTACCTATTACTTAAATGACCTCAAAAACCCCGGGAGTTTGAGCGATAATGAAGTCACTTCTATCTATCGAGACCGCGCCAACTTCCTCTGGGTAGGTACCCGCCAGGGGGGGCTTAATCGATTGGATCCCCTTACAGGAATTTTTAAACGGTTCATGTTCGCAGCCGAGAAACCCGGGAGTCTAAGCCACAACTGGGTGTCTAAAATTCTCGAGAGCCGCTCCGGCGTCCTGTGGATCGGTACCCGGGGCGGCGGGGTAAACTGCTTTGACTCGAAGACGGAAACGTTTATCCACTACCGCAGTAATTCCAATAACCCCAGGGGATTGAATGATGACGATATCCGTTCCATTTATGAAGACCGCACCGGTATTCTATGGTTTGGAACCTTTAGCGGGGGGATTAATAAATTCGACCCCAGGACCGCCGCTTTTGCCTACTACGCCCACAATCCCCGGGACCCCTACAGTTTATGCACCGGCAGTATATTGTCGGTATGCGAAGACCGGGACGGTGTTTTGTGGGTGGGAACCCCCAATGGTCTGAATCGTTACGATTCCCAAACGGATAGGTTCCAGGTTTATAAACATAATCCGGCCGACAGCCGCGGTTTGAGTAATAACGAAATCTGGGTTCTTTATGAAGATACTGCCGGCGTCTTATGGTTGGGCACCCGGAATGGACTGAACCGATTTAACCGTGAAACGGGAACTTTTTCTCATTATTTTCATAATCCCCGGGATTCCAGCAGCTTAAATAGTAATGATATCACGGCTATCTGTGAAACGGAACCCGGACATTTATGGATCGGCACCGAACAGGCCGGCTTAGATGAATTCGATCGTAATACCGGGATTTTTAAGCACTATGAGCATGATCCCCTGGACCCCACCGGTCTAAGCAGTAATTTTATTCTTTCACTGTATAAAGACCGCCGGGGAAATCTGTGGGTCGGAACATTGGAGGGCCTAAACAGGTTTGAACGACAGACAGGGAAAATATACCGTTATTCGATGGAACCGGGAAAACCCGGGAGGCTGAGCCTCAATACCATCGGCCCCATCCATGAAGACCACACGGGACGTCTCTGGATCGGCACAACAGGAGGAGGTCTTAATTTATTTATGCCTTCACAGGATACCTTTCGTCATTATCACAGGTCACAGGGACTTCTCAATGAAATGATTAACGGGATACTGGAAGATGACAAAGGCTATTTATGGCTCAGCACCAACCGGGGAATTTTTAAATTCGACCCGGATGCGGAAACCTTCACACAGTTTGATGCTTCCGACGGGCTCCAGGGTAATGAGTTTAACACCGGGGCGTATTTTAAAAGTCGCGGCGGACGGTTCTATTTCGGCGGGATTAATGGCCTGACAGCCTTTTTCCCCAATGAAATAACCAGGAATCCCTATGCCCCACCGGTGGTGATTACTTCCTTTCAAAAGTTCAACCAAGAAGTAAACCTGGGTAAATCGATACCCGGGGTAACTGAATTGGACCTTACCTATAAAGATTATGTATTTAGCTTCGAGTTTGCCGCGCTGGATTTTGCGGCCCCGGAGAAGAATCAATATTCGTACAAAATGGAGGGATTTGACAGCCTTTGGCTAACCACGAATTCTAAAAAGCGTTTCGCCACTTATACCAACCTGGATTCGGGGGAATATACTTTCCGGGTAAGAGGCTCCAATAACCACGGCGTTTGGAATAATATCGGTACGGCGATAAAGATAAAAATAACGCCGCCTTTTTGGAAAACTTACTGGTTCATCGTTCTCGCAATAATATTGGTCCTTGGCTTGTTCTCCCTGTTCCTCGGGGCGCGAGTTCGTAAAATTAATGCCCAGAAAAGGATACTAGAAGAACTTGTTGCGCAACGGACCCGGGATCTTCAACTGAAAAAAGACGAATTGGAAAAGATTAACAATATTGTCAAAGCGATTAATGAGGAAATCGATTTAACCGATTTCATGGAATCTCTTTTGCGGGAGACTTTTGGTTTTAATGAAGGTGAACAAGCCTCCGCCCTGGTGTATGACGAAACTACGGGAATGTACAATTGTGAAGCCTGTGTTGGGGGCTCGCAAACGCCAGGCAGAAGCGAAAATATTGCCTGGTCCCAGGAAGAAGTGGAAATTAAATATGTCCAGCAGGCCAGGGAAATTATCCAGGGAGTGTTTTTTTCGGAACGAACGGAAACCAAAGGGAAAAAGAACGCATCCCTGGCCATCA
>JAUPLE010000100.1 GCA_030837085.1 Acidobacteriota bacterium
CGGACAGCGGCTCCCCGTTGTTCGGGTATACCCGCATCTTTTGGAGCCAATCCACGGTTTGCCACGGGCAGGCGCTCACGATAAGCGGGAAGATGGGCAGTCCTTCCTTTGCCCGCTTTGCTAACAAGCGGGGAATCTCGATGTTAAGGGTATAACCGGATGTAAGGTAGTCGGCGGAAACCAGGAGAACGGCCGCTTCAGCATCAATCAAGCCCTTTTCTAAAGCCGCCCGCCGGTCGATTCCCGCGCTAACCCTTTCGTCACCCGGTGCGGATAATGGTATTGCCTTTATTTGCCGCCCTTCAAAATGGGGCAGCAAGCGGTCTTTCCATTGCTCATCGCCGCGGCTGTAACTGATGATTATCGAATGAGTTATCATGCGACACTGCCCGTTATCGTCTTGTACGTGGATTTCAAATCCTCGACGATTTTTTTCTCAAGGCCCTGGCGCTTCAATTCAAAAGCAATAAAGGGCGCCTTTTCATCAAGTACTTCCAAAGCTTGCCCGGTGTTCTTCCACTTCCTGGCCTTATCGCAGTACTCAATGATCAGTTTGCGGCGAAAGATTATATATCGTTTCTTGATATCATTTAATTTTAAACGTTCGATGGTTGTATCCACCCGGGCTTTTTCCTTCGGCGACAAATCCGATCCGCTTTTAACGTTCATGGAAGAGAAATCGATAACAAACCACAACGGTTTAATGGTGAAAGGGTCTACAACATCCGTGTAATCGCCTTTTTCAAAGTTCATGGAGCGGGAGGCCAACCGGAAGTTATCCCATTCGTAGGCCGCTGTGGGATTGCCTTTCCAGAGGGCGCTGATGGGGGTGAAATGATCCACACTCACGGCGTCCCGTTGGAACCAAAGGCCGGAATAAGCACAAATTTCCCCGTACGTTTTATATAAATCATCCAGGGCATTTCTCCACCAGGGTCTTGCATCGATATCACCTTTGGTCGGGCTAGGATTCCTGTCCAGGAATGCAAAAGCTTTTCGGGTGACTTTTTCGGCGAAATCCGCGGGTTCTTTTTGTTTTTGCACGGGGATCACTGCTTCTCTCCAATTGTTTGCTTTACAAAATATATCCAATGGGGCCAGTAAGTATCGAAATCACTGAGATATCGCGCAAGAAGTCGATTAACCTCCAGCACTTCTTCTTTCGTGGGGTGTTCCCTTTCCTGTATCTCTTCGGCCTTCATAACGGCTTTTTCGGCCTCCAGCGAGCGGGCCTGGGAAAGACCGAAAATATCCGACGTATACCAGTAATCCACAAGACCGAGGGTCAAGAAAGGATGCTCAGTCAATACGATATCTTCCCTTTTCAATTCCAGGTGAAATATCTTATCGGTTTCTTCATTGAATTTAGGTTCGAGAGAAGCGAGGACTAAAGGCGAATGGGTGGTAAGCAGGAATTGGATATCCAGTTCCTGGTCCAGGTTTGCGCTTAATTCAAGAAGGGAAGGCACAATGGTACGCTGCCATTGGGGGTGCAGGTGACACTCCAATTCATCGATCATGACCACCATATTTTTGTATGTATCGCATTTCCCCTCACATGCCCGTTTATGTTCATCCCAGGTGTTAATGATAAGGTAAGCGAGAGAAACCATGCGCCGGACACTGGATGCGACTTGAACGATGGGGACGTTCCCGTAGGGATACTTCAAGGCGGGAATAGGGCGGGAATCGCCGGGGATTCGTACGGGGGGGACGGGTGTTAGCGGCTCCTGCTCACTGCAGGAGAAAGTTTCGAGAATTTTTTTTAATAGTATGAAAGGTTCTTTATTTATGTTCTGCCAATTCACCCAATCCGCCACCAACCCGTTGCAAAGGGACCGCTCGCCGGCGCCGGATTTTTCTTTCAAACCGTTCAATACCGTATCCGGGTGATTGAAGATTTGGGGACTTTCTTTTTGGGAAAAGCCCCCGGGTGGTTTTATTTCTCCTCTAACGGGATCCCATACGGTAAAGGAGCCGTCGATTCGTGCGTAGATGACCAGGCCGCTGGTGTTTATACTTTCCCCGGTCCTGGGCCACTCTTCTTTTTTGTCGTCATAGGTAATAGTTTCGATATTCCCTTTGCTTCCTGATTTGGAGGTTAATTGAAAGTTTATTTTTGCCTCATTTTCTTTGTGTCCCGTTTTTGGGAGAATCGGTTTATTCGGCCAGACCCCGGCTAAAGCCCACCAAATACATTCCATCAGGAAGGTTTTACCGTAACCGTTGTTACCGGTGATAATGTTTAATCGTCGTCCGGGTTCAAAGGATAGGTCTTTAACCGGTCCGACTTCAGCCAGGCCGAGGAATGCCAGGATACCTTCGGTTATTTTCGATGTTAATTCCAGTTTTTCGACAATTTGAAGGGCCACATCGGACAATATTTTTTTAACGGCCGAGTCACCGAGGTCGGAAAGGTATTTCCCGCTGCCGGGCCACTGGGGGAGTGTTCTCATCCAGCTATAGCGGCGCCATCCGCATCGATAGAGTAATATGAGAAAGATAGGGAACCCCCCGTTTTGTTTTTCCCGGAAGCGTTCTTTTACTTTATCGGACTGCATAATGGGAGAGTTGAGGAAGTTATCGGAAACCAGCAGGAGGATCAGATCGGCGCGGTTGAGAGCGGCGTCGAGGTCCGGGAACCAATCGCCGTGGGATTCGGTTTGTTTTTCGTTCCAGGAATCGATATCGATTTTGTATCCCCCTGCTTTTACGGGGACATCGAGTTGTTTTTCCAACCGGGCTTTCCATTGTTCATCGCTGCCGCTGAAGAGAATCAATATATTATGTTTCATGTTTGTTTCGTTCCTTGGGAACATTTTAAATGAATTACCGGTGTATGTCAATACATCCGCGTATTTAAGGATGTTCTACCGGGACCATAGTGTCTGCCCGATTTGGGAAGGGAAGTAAAAAAGAAGTAAAAAAGGAAAAGGGACAGTCAAAAAAATCAAAAAAATTATAAACTATCTGAACCGGGATTTACTTGATAAAAGGAGGAACAAGATGTGAACCCGGGATTATCGATTTTTCCATGAAGTTTCCATCATCCTGCATATCCTGTCATCCCTCACATCCCCGTTCAGACGATTGTTTTAGCGGCTTTTTTTTGGTAGTTGAAAAAAAACAAAATTTATGGTAAGAAGGTTAAATGGAAAACAAGAAC
>JAUPLE010000895.1 GCA_030837085.1 Acidobacteriota bacterium
GCGAAAACAATATGGGAGCTTGAGCCTGCAATTGAACCTGGCCATTGGCGCCCACGCCGCACACTCGTTCTAAACAATTGTAAACATAAAGGAGAACTAAAATGAAATTTAGAAATATACTACTCTTCATAACTATCCTGCTGGTTGGAATAAACCAGTGGGGCGCGGATAAGATAAATGTCGTGACCACCTACAGATATATTGCCGATATTACGCAGCGAATCGGTGGAGACCGCTTATCGGTCACGTCATTGGCGCCCGGCAACCTGGATCCCCATTTTATTACGCCGAAACCTTCATTTATTGCCAGGTTAAGAAAAGCGGACCTGCTGATCATCAACGGCGGCCAATTGGAAATCGGTTGGATTCCACCGGTACTGCAGCAGGCCAACAACCCTGGAATCATGCCTGGAAGTAAAGGATTTTTGAGCTTGATGGAATTTATAGAACCACTGGATGTAAACCTCAATGCATCGCGCGCCCAGGGCGATGTCCACCCCGAAGGCAACCCCCATATTCAAATGGACCCTTATAACATACCCCTCTTTGCCGCCGCCATCAAAGATGAATTATGCCGGTTGGATGAGGACCACTGCACGGATTACCAAAAAAATTGCGATTCCTTTATCCGCCAGTGGGCAGAAAAAACCGCGGAATGGGACAGCTCCCTGGCACGCTTAAACGGCGTCAAAGTCGTCGAATACCATAAGCTATATGAGTACCTGGTCCACCGGTATCACATCGAAGTCATAAACACAATCGAACCGCTTCCCGGTATTCCCCCCTCTTCTCGACATATCGCCGAAATAATCGAATCGATCGAAAAACAAAACGCCCGGTTGATTTTACAAGATGTGTATCACGGTTCCCAGGTCGCGAAATATATATCGGGAAAAACCGGGGCAAAAGTGGTTATTATCCCTCACGATGTGGGTGCAGTAAAAGAAGTAACGGATATATTCTCCCTTTTCGATGAAATAACACGGAGGTTAACAGGATCATGATCGATATATTGGCGTCTTCATTTTTGTTATCCCTGGTTTTGTTGGGAATTCATTCGTATTTCGGGTTGGAAATCATACGGCGGGGTATCATATTCACAGACCTTGCAATCGGACAGATGGCCGCGCTTGGCGCGGCCGTCGCCATCCTGTTTTGCGAGGGCCATTATATCTACCCCATTTCACTGGTGTTTGCATTGGGCGCTGCGTTAATAAGCGCCCTGGCCTCACACAGGGAAAAACACCTGGAAGCATTTATCGGTCTCCTTTACGCTTTCGGCGCATCGGGTGTATTCATCTTGCTATCCAGATCCCCCCACGGCATGGAAGAATTCAACAACCTCCTGGCGGTTGATATCCTTCTTATCCCAATACAAAAGATTATCCCCATTGCTGTCCTCTATCTATTCCTGGGAATTTTCATCGTTTTTATCAATCAAAAAACCCATGGATTTATAAAGGACCTACTGTTTTTTACCACCTTTGCGTTTACCGTCACCAGTTCGGTCCAGCTTGCAGGTGTATTTGTAGTGTTTGCACTCCTGGTAGGGCCGGCCTTTACGGCGGCGAAGTTCAAAAATGGTAATCCCTTAATCATTGCCTGGTGCATTGGTCTGGCCATTAACTTGATCGCCATTACCGTCTCCTACAGGTTCGACCTCCCTACCGGCTATACGATTGTCTTGCTGCATTCGTTCACGGCAATGATGTCCAGTTTAATGAGAAAGGAACGTGGGAAAGGAGAATTGAGAAAATAAGCCTTGACTTTTTAGCGAAATAGTGTTACGATTTAAAATAATGTAACACGATCGTATGGTACTGCGCAGCGTCTTAACGAAACAGAATAAGTTTGTTAAATGAAGGAGGATAATGTGGCAGCGATCAAGAAATTGATGTATATTTGTTTTATGGTTATATGGAGCGCGGTTTTTGTATTAAATGCGGAAACAGCGGATAGGACAAAAAAGGAAAATGACGACGTCGAATATTACCAGGTAAAGAAAGTCAAAGAAGTGGTGGTCACCGCCACCATGACCCCCAAAGCGTTGAAAGACTGCGCGGCCACGGTAAATGTCGTGACCCGGGCCGATATCGAGTCCGTACCGGCAAGTAATGCCTTGAACATCCTGGACCACACTCCGGGTATCTTTGTAAACCGTTCCGGCGATTTCGGACGGGCCGATGTGGATATCCGTGGACTGGGACAAAATTGCCGGCAGGTGGCGGTGCTGGTGGACGGGAAACCGGAAAAAATGGGCCTCTACGGCTGCGCGGTCTCCCACGCTTTCCCCCTGGATAACGTGGGCCGGATCGAAGTGGTAAAAGGCCCGGCATCGGTACTTTACGGCGGCGAAGCCCTGGGCGGCGCAATCAATATCATTACCCGCTTGCCGGAAAAAAAGTTTGAAACGGATATTACGGCTTTTTACGGCAGTTTCAATACCCAGCAAACGAATTTTAAACACGGCGGAAACCTGGATAAATTTAAATACTTCCTTACGTTTGACCGGCGAAAAAGCGACGGTCACATTGAAAATGCGGACTATTCGGGTTACTCCCTTACGGGAACCCTGGTGTACGATATCATGAAAAACACCCATATCCGGTTCCAGGGGAAATACTTCGACGGCCTTAAAAACGAACCGGGTACTGTCGATAATCCTGTTTCCGGTTTCTGGAACGATTATGAACGGGGCGCGGTGGACCTCACATTAACCCGGGAAGGAAATAAAAATGAATTCTCCCTTAAAATCTACCGGAATTTTGGAAAACACAGGTTTTCCGACGGCTGGGATTCCCGCGACCATACCGATGGCGCCATGGCCCTGTTCACCACGCGGGCCATTGCCAACGACGAATTGACCATCGGCGGCGATATCCGCTTTTTCGGCGGAAAATCCTTCGGCTGGCCCAAAGGAGAATGGGAAAAAAATGA
>JAUPLE010000896.1 GCA_030837085.1 Acidobacteriota bacterium
ATGAAGCGAATACGCCTTTTTCCCGGTCAAACGAATCTCTTTTTTTGTCGAATATGCTTCTTCATGAAGCGAATACACCATTTCTTTGGGCGAATACGCCTTTTTCTTGTGCGAATGCGCCTCATTTTCCAGTGAAAATGTCATAAACTCATACAAAATTTTGGTGTTTCTTGGTGCGCCGCCTTTTGGCAGGGGTTTGATTCATCAAACCCGAAAGATAAACCGCTTGTGCGCCTGTGCTGGGCTATCTGCGCATTTGATATGTTCAATTAAAATAGCCAGGTTGTCGGGATTGACGCGGCCCACTTACCAGGGGATAATATTATTGACAGCAAGGAAGGTTTCTGATAAAATAGGTGTGCCGGTAAAACGCAAAACGAGCGCGGAGAGTTGGCAGAGCGGTCGAATGCGGCGGTCTTGAAAATCGTTGACCCTTTACGGGGTCCCGGGGTTCGAATCCCTGACTCTCCGCCATTTACCTCTTTTATCTCTATTTGTCCTTTCCGGGCGTAAAGGGGTTTTTCCAATCCAGGGGGCCTTTCTCAAAACGGTATTGCAAACGTCCTAATACCAGTTCCCAGGCCTTATCGAAATATTGCAGCGCCTTCTGCCACTCCTCTCCCACTTGCCATCCCAGGTGTATGAGGGAGATGCGTGTTTTCTTTTCTTCCAAAGGCTGGAAATACAGGACCACCCAGGTGCGTTCCTGGCGCACCGAAGGCATGTGGGGCGGCGCATTCCAGGTAAAGGAAAGCATTTCCCCGGGGACAAAGCTCAAGATTTTGCAACCTTCACTGCCCCGCTGCCCTTCCGGTCCCTTCGGATCAAAATACATTTCAAAATTACCGCCCACAGCCAATTCCACCGACGCCTGGGGGGCAAAAAAAGTAGTTACCCCTTCCGTGGTGGTCCAGGCCTGCCAGGCATCGTCTACCGAAGCCTGCACAACCACGACTTTCCGGATCATCAGGCCCGTTGTCATGAAGAGTTTCTTTTCAGCCGCGGATGAAACTTCCGGGTGCGCACCGCGCTTATCCTGCGCATCAAGTTTTGTTTCCAGGGCCGGGAGCGCGATCATCATTAATGCCAGGCTCACGCCCATTATCCATACTGCCGCATGAAGCCATGTTTTTATCATTGGTTCCTCCGATTTTTTATAATAAAATTTTTCTTGGTGTTCCTTTGTGCCTTGTACTGGCGTGCCTTTGTGGTCAACCTTTTTTTCATTTATTAGAACTCCAATTTATCATGAGGGAAAAGTTTCGTCAAGAAATTTTGAAAACTTATTTACTATCCTTTCTTAATGTAATATAATGGACTTCTAAAAACGGAGGTCAGAAAAATGCGACTTAAGAAAAGTTTTGTGTTAATTATGTCAATGGTGTTATTGGTGTTATTGGTATTTTCTTCTCAATCATTAATGAGTACCCATTTCAGTGATTATGAAGATTATAATTATAACCGATTAATGAGAATAGCCGCCCAGGACGGGCATGTGGACGTCATCGTAAAAATGGATGTCCCCAATATTAGAGAATTAACAGCCGTTTCCACCGGTTTTACAACAGGAAGCGCGCATGTGGATGCCGCTTATATCCAGGCCGCCTTTAATGCGGACCTGGCGCTGGAGCAAGCTATTTCAAGCGTAAAAGATTCCGTATTACACCGGTTAAATGGCATACCTTATGAAATAAACCGCACCTTTTCTACTATCCCTTATATTGCCTTGACTGTTCCCGGCGAGACCCTGCAAAAATTAATAACCATTCCCGAAATCCTTAAGATCGAGGAAGACAGACTCACACCGCTGCCAGACTCCCCCGAAGCTGCAAGTATCGGGGGCGATATTAGTCTGCCCCAGTTAAGCCAATCCACGGAGGTCGTGGGCGCCACGAATGCCTGGGATATGGGCTTTACCGGCGCCGGGTGGTATGTTGCCGTGCTGGATACCGGCCTGTTGACGAGCCATGAAATGTTCCAGGGCAAAAACATCGTGGAGCACTGCTTTGCCAGGGGCGACGACGACTCCGACACTTATGGGGATTGTCCCAATGGATTAGAGGAAATGTCCGGCGCTGGCTCTGCTTATCCCTTTTACAGCGGTCATGGAACCCATGTAGCCGGGATTGCCGCCGGGAATAATCACAACGACCGCTTTGGCGTGGCAAAGGATGCCGGTATCATTGGCATCCAGGTTTTTTCCTACATCTCCCAATGGGGGAGTGTCGGTTCCTATGATTCGGATAACTTAAAAGGTCTCGAATGGATTTATTTAATGAGAAATACCTACAAAATTGCTTCTGCCAATATGAGCCTGGGCAGTAACGAATCGTATTCCAGTTACTGTCATACGACCCAATCGGACGCCATTGATAACTTGAAAGCCGTCGGAATCGCCACAGTAGTGGCCTCCGGTAATGAATCCCAATGCAATGCAGTGGCTTCTCCCGGTTGTATAGAGAGCGCCGTTACCGTAAACGCCTCTTCAAAAACCGACGCCGACACTTCTTACGGCAACTGGAGCGATACCATCGTGGACCTGGTAGCCCCCGGCAGCAGTATTAGTTCCGCCTGGACAGAAGGCAACACCAGTTATGCCTCCTTAACGGGAACTTCCATGGCAACTCCTCATGTGGCCGGCGCCTGGGCCATTTTTAAACAATTTGACGGAACCTTGAGCGTGGATGAAATAGTGACGGCCCTGAAAGAAACCGGGACCCAGATCTCCAGTACCCGCTGTCCGGAAAGATTACCGGAACCCAGGATTAATATCGCCACCGGTTTATCGACTTTCTTCTATGTGGCTCCTCCCTTGAACTTAAAAGCCGTACAACAAAAAAACCAGTCGTTTTTACAGACAGAATACTTGAATGAGTTAACCTGGGACGAAAATCCCCGTAACGCCGGGAAAAATGTCGCCTACTACAGGGTGTACTTGTATGAAAATGGCCAGGCCAATCTCCTGGAACAAGTCGGCAGCTCGACGTATCAATACCGGCACCGGAATGCAGGTCTGCGCGTCGAAAGGAAATACG
>JAUPLE010000897.1 GCA_030837085.1 Acidobacteriota bacterium
AATAATTCAATTGTTCGAAAAACAGGTAGCGAAGACGCCTCATCACGCAGCGGTGGTCTTCGGCGGGTTGCACATCGATTATGAACAATTAAATCGACAGGCCGATCGAATTGCCGCGCTGTTGAGAGAGAAAGGGGTAAAAATCGGTTCCATCGTGGGAATCAAGGGTGAGCATTCAGACTGGATAATCGCGGGGATATTAGGTGTTTTAAAAACCGGGGGCGCTTATTTACCCATGCAGGTAGAGGACCCGCCGGAGCGACTCCGGTTTATGCTGAACGACAGTAAAGCCGTTGTCCTGATCGCCCAGGAATATTTTGCCCAGGAGATGCTTGCCCAGGCGGCAGCAGTTTCCCAGGAAAACATTGTTTTAATCGAAGCGTTGGCGGAAAATGTCAAAGACATGAGGGATATTCGGGTGGATGAAGAACCGGCAGCACAGGCTCGCCCGGATGAACCGGCGTATGTTATATATACTTCCGGCACCACCGGAGCTCCCAAGGGTGTACCGGTCAGTCACCGGAACCTGGTGAACTACATTTGCTGGGCAGCCCGAACGTATGTTAAAGACGAACCGGTCAATTTCCCCTTATATACCTCCATTGCTTTTGATTTGACCGTGACATCCATTTTTACCCCTTTGGTCACTGGGAATTCCGTTATTGTCTATGCGGGAGGAAACAAACGAGCCTTGATAGAGGAAATTGTCGATGAAGATCGAGTGGAAGTAATAAAGCTCACCCCCTCTCACCTTAAATTGCTTAAGTATAAAAAATTATCCGCGAAAGGGGTGCGCCTTAAACGTCTTATTCTTGGCGGTGAAAACCTGGGGGTATCTGAAGCAAGGGAAATTCATGAAAAATTTAACGGAGCTGTCGAAATATATAATGAGTATGGGCCTACAGAAGCCACGGTCGGATGCATGATCCATAAATTTAATCCTGAAAATGACAACCGGGAATCTGTTCCCATTGGTATTCCCATCTCCAATAGCCGGATATACCTGTTGACTGACAGCCAAGAACCCGTACCAGTGGGGGCAAAAGGTGAGTTGTACATATCCGGCGACGGCGTTGCCCGGGGGTATTTAAATAGGCCCGGATTCACCGCGGAAAAATTTATCCCCGATCCTTTCTGCCCCGGGAACATCATGTACAGGAGCGGTGATTTGGCCAGCAGATCGCTGGACGGGAATTTCGAATTTTCCGGTAGGATCGATGACCAGGTTAAGATCAGGGGCTTTCGCGTCGAACTGGGTGAGATTGAGACCCGGTTAGCAAGTTTTCCGGGGGTAAAAGAGGCAGTGGTGTTGGCGCAAGAGGAAGAAAAAGGTGATAAATATTTATGTGCTTTTGTCGTTTCCGATGATAAAAATACGGTATCGGAATTACGGGAATACCTAACAAAGGAATTACCGGATTATATGATACCGTCTTATTTTGTGCCGCTGGAGAAAATACCCTTAACTCCCAACGGGAAAATAGACCGGAAAGCATTGCCAAAAACGCAATTGAAAGCAGGTGAAAATTATATTGCGCCAAGGAATGAGATTGAAAAAAAATTGGTAGAGTTGTGGGCGGAGATATTAGGTAGAGAATCATTGCCTGCGTCTCAGTTGGAAAAATCAATAGGCATTAATGATAATTTTTTCCAGTTAGGGGGACATTCGCTGAAAGCAACCGTCCTGGTATCGAAGATACATAGAGAATTCAATGTGAAAGTTCCATTGGTGGAAATATTTAAAACACCCATCTTAAGAGAAATGGCGAGTCTTATTGCCAATAGCGGGAAGACAACGTCAATGGAAGTGGAGGCGATTGAACAAAAAGAATATTACGAACTTTCCTATAACCAGAAAAGGCTCTGGTTTATCAGTCAGTTGGATACAACCAGGTCATCTTTTAATATGCCGGGCCGGATCGAATTGAAACATCCAGTGGAAGAAGTAGTGATAAGAAAGACCATATATCAGCTTGTACAAAGGCATGAGAGCCTGAGGACGGGATTTAAACGAATCCATGGAGAACCGGTTCAATATGTGAAAAAAGAAGTGGAAATACCTTTTGAAATGCTGGACATCTCTATGTTGGCCGATGAGAAAAAACAAATAAGGAGAGAGCTCCTGTTTGCACAGGTAAAAAACGCTTCCTTCGATTTAAATGTGGCGCCGCTAATACGTTTTACGCTAATAAAAGTCGCTGACGCATATTACGATTTCATTTTCAATATGCATCACATTATCTCCGACGGCTGGTCAATGGAAATATTGAAGAAAGAATTTTACTTATTCTATGAAGGATGCAGAAGTGGTAATGACGATAAATCGGAACATTTAACCCTCCAATATAAGGACTATACAGCCTGGCATAATAAACAGTTATCGAACACGCTTCGGCAGGAACAATCCCGGCGATTCTGGAGGGAAAAATTAAGGGAAGGCGTACCTTCGCTTGAATTACCGGTTACTTACACTGGCGACAAGGATGATTTTGCAGGAGCCGGTTTCCGTTGTATTTTGAATAAAGAGGCGAAAGAGAAACTGGAAAACCTAGCGCAAAATACCGGGAGCACCTTGTTTATGGTGATGTTTTCATTATACCTGATGCTGCTTTCCCGTTTAGCCAACAAAGAGGATGTGGTATGTTCAATCATTTCAGCAGGAAGAGAAGAGGCAAACCTGCAAAATATCGTGGGTTTTTTTGTCAATTCCATCCTGTTCTCCGCAAAAGTGGATTGGAAGGAAAGTTTCATAGATTTTATCAATCGTGTAAAGACCGATACGGTTGAAGTATATCAACACCAGTATTACCCCATTGAAGTGGTTTTTAAAGAACTAAAAATGAAATACCCGGATATTCCTGCGTCTTTCAATATGGAAAATTTCCGGGATGAATTCGTAAGTCCGGGGGTAGGGGTAGACGGTATGAACGGTTTAAAACCGGGTCATTTGGATGACCTCCAGGATGTAAAGTTCGACCTGGAGGTTTATGTATCCGAATATGAAGACAGGATGTTCTTGCATTGGGCATATAAGAAATCGCTGTTCAACCCGGCCACTATCGAATATATCGTGAACCTGTATATGGAACTGGTGGATTTTTTTAAAGATAATTTTCGCGAGAGCTATGCCTCATACAAGAATAGAAAGAAGCAAGATGGGTTTACGAGAAATAACTAAAAAAATAAAAGCAAAAGGATTATCAGAATGTTGATAGAAAAATTTACAGAACAAGTAAACAAAACACCAGGTAAAATTGCGGTTAAAACTGGGAAAAGGACTCTCACCTATGAGGAACTGGACCATTATGCCGACCGAATCGCCGCGGCGATAGAGACAGGATGGCCAGGACACAAGGAGGGCCAAGTCGGACTTTTATTAGAGCACGGTGTGGATATGATCGCGGCAATATTAGGCGCACTTAAGGCCGGTAAAGCATATGTGCCGCTTTCCCCGGATTACCCTACCAATCGGATATCCTATATGCTGCGGCATTCGGATTCCGGTTTAGTGGTAAGCAATTCGAAATGCGCAGAAAAAGCAAAAAAAGTCGCGTTGGAAAGCGACATCGATCTCCTGGATATAGACGAAATCGGTACGAGCATTTCAAATGCCGGTGTACGCACCAAAAGGAGAGAGAAAGTAGGGGAAGATAGCCTGGCATATATTATGTATACTTCTGGCTCCACCGGGAAACCCAAAGGCGTCGTCCAAACCCATCGAAATGTTTTATATTACACCCGCAATTGGACCCAACGGTTTTCCATAACCGAAGCGGACCGGATGACTTTGTTTTCTTCATTCTGCCACGATGGCTCTGTACAGGATATGTTCAGCGCGCTGCAGAACGGCGCCACATTATATCCTTACGATATGAGGAAACGGGATGACAATGTAAATCTCTCCCGGTTTCTCAACGATGAAAAAATAACTATCTGGCATTCGGTGCCCTCATTATTCAACTTTTTCGTGAACACGCTGACAGGGGAAGAGCATTTTGCCAGTCTGCGCTGGCTGCTGTTAGGGGGCGAACCTTTCAGGGGATATGAAATTGCCATGTTTAAAA
This sequence comes from Acidobacteriota bacterium, assembly GCA_030837085.1. Taxonomy (GTDB): domain Bacteria; phylum Acidobacteriota; class Aminicenantia; order UBA2199; family UBA2199; genus JAKAGC01. The sequence continues at coordinate 4,065 of JAUPLE010000897.1, forward strand.
AATACTTCCCGGGAGCATCCCTGGCCGACGTATATGGACAGACCGAATCATCGGTGAGTTCAATTTGGACAATTACCGCAACCGACCCCATCAGCCATTTGATTATTGGGAAACCGCTGGACAATACCCGGATTTTACTTATCAACGAAGACGGCAATCGAGTCGACCCCCTGGAAACAGGTGAAATCTTAATCTCCTGTCCTCATATTTCCCCGGGTTATTGGAAAGATCAAGAATTGACTAAGAAATCCTTTGGTGTACACCCGGAGTATGGGACGATATACTGGACCGGCGACCTGGGACGCCTCTTGGTGGATGGCAATATCGAGTTTATGGGACGAAAAGATTTCCAGGTAAAAATAAGGGGATTCCGGGTAGAAATAGGTGAAATAGAAACTGCGCTGCTGCAAATGGATGTGATAAAAGAAGCAGTAGTGGCCGCCAAAGTATCGGAGACCGGGAATACCTACTTATGTGCATTTCTTACCGCTGCACGAGAATTGGATGTTTTTGAATTGAGAGATTACCTGTCAAAGGAATTGCCGGATTATATGATGCCATTACATTTTAATCAATTGGAAAAAATGCCTTTGACCCAAAGCGGCAAGATAGACAGGAAAGCACTTTCGCTGATGGAAATAGAACCGTTAAAATCGCGCTCGCTTTATTTAGAACCTAAAACAGGAATGGAAAAAACCATCGCCCGTATCTGGGAGGAAATTTTGAAGCTGGAGTCAGTAGGTATTCATGATAACCTATTCGAGGTCGGAGGTAATTCCTTTGATATTATAAAGATAAACAGCAAATTGTCAGAGTTACTTCAATTGGATATCCCGATTGTGAAATTATTCGAATATCCGACAATCGAAGACCTTGCCGGCTACTTAACCTCTTTGACCGGGGACAACGAAAAAGGGATGGCAATTCAAAACCCCGGGAGCGATCGAATAAATCGGGGAATAAGCGCGGAAATCGCGGTTATCGGTATGGCGGGAAGGTTCCCGGGCGCAAAAAATATCGACGCCTTCTGGGAAAACTTAAAAAATGGCGTCGAATCGATTTCTTTTTTCAGCGAGGAAGAGCTCATCGAATCCGGGGTTCCCGGCGATTTGGTCAAGGACCCCAGTTATGTCAATGCAAAAGGTATATTGGAGGATATAGAGCTATTCGACGCCGCGTTTTTTAACTTTACCCCCAGGGAGGCCGCAATAATGGACCCGCAATTGCGGGTTTTCCATGAATGCGCCTGGGAAGCATTGGAAAACGCCGGGTATTCCCCATACAATTACGATGGGCCTATTGGGGTTTATTCGGGAAATACATTGAACATCGATTGGTTGGCCCGGGTCTATACCCAAAAAAACACGGCTGTGGGCGAACTGGAAAAAGGTTTTTTTAATAATCATTTCAGTACCTTTGTATCCTACAAACTGGATTTGACAGGACCCAGCGTTACCATACGAACTGCCTGTTCAACCTCCCTTGTGGCTGTTCATGAAGCATGTAAAGGGCTTATATTAAACGAATGCGATATGGCATTGGCCGGGGGAGTATCCATCCAGACCCCAAACAAAGTGGGTTATCTTTACCAGGAAGGCATGATTCTTTCCCCCGACGGGCATGTGAGGACTTTCGATGCCAACTCGAAAGGTACAATTTTTGGAGATGGCGCCGGCTGCGTGGTTTTAAAAAGACTAAAAGACGCCGACACCGCCGGGGATTATATCTATGCCGTGATTAAAGGCAGCGCTGTCAATAATGATGGAATCAGGAAAGTCGGATATTCCGCGCCGGGTATTACCGGTCAACGGGAAGTGGTTAGGGCCGCCATGTCAGCGGCAAGATTCGATCCCAAAAGCATCGGCTTTATTGAAACCCACGGCACCGGTACAATCCTGGGCGACGCCGTGGAAATCGAGTCATTAAACCAACTCTTCCCCAGGAATAGTGAAAAATACTGCGCCCTGGGTTCCGTGAAAACCAATGTCGGACACCTCAATGCAGCCGCCGGTATCGCCGGTTTTATCAAAACGGTCCTGGCTTTGAAATACAAACAAATTCCCCCCACCTTGCATTTTGAAACCCCCAACCCCACTATTGATTTTGAAAACAGCCCTTTTTATGTCAATACCAATTTGAAAGAATGGGCCCGTACCAATGGACACCCCTTAAGAGCCGGGGTTAGTTCTTTCGGTTTCGGCGGCACCAATGCCCATGTGGTATTGGAAGAATATGCCTCCGGCGGCCAGGAACCTAATCTCTTAATAGGCACCCCGCGCCGCGGGGCCCTGGACCCCGAAAAAACTTTTAATTATTTACTATTATTATCTGCCCGAACTCCCTCAGCGCTGGATAAAATGACGGAAAACCTGGCCCGATATTTACAGGAGAACCCGGACGCCGACCTGGACAATGTGGTTTATACCCTGCAAGTAGGTAGGAAATATTTTCCTTACCGGCGCATGACCGTATGCTCCAACGCCGCGGAGGCAACCGGCCTACTGGGTAAAAAAAATAAAAAGGTAAAGTCGTTTTTTACTAAAATCGAAAACCGCCCGGTGATATTTGTACTTTCAGGCCAGGGTTCTCAATATGTCAATATGGGACTGGATTTATATAAGAAAGTGAAAATTTTCCGGGAAGAGCTGGACCGGTGCTTTAATATTATAAAAAGAGAGGCCGGGTTCGATATTAAAGAGATTCTCTACCCGGGAGAAAATCCCGGCGCCCATGAGAATAGTATCAATCTTCCCACGAATGCTTCACTGGTTAATTTTATCATTGAATATACACTGGCGAAATTATTAAGCACGTTGGGCATTACACCTTACGCCATGATCGGGTACAGCTTCGGAGAGTATGTGGCCGCCTGCCTGGCCGGGGTATTTTCACTGGAAGATGGCTTAAAATTAGTTATAGACAGGGGAAAACTGATGAGCAAAACCCTGCCGGCCGTCATGCTCAGCGTTCCCCTCCCGGAAAACGAAATCGAACTGCTGTTGAAAGATCACCCCGGCATATCATTGGCCATTATCAACGGTTCTTCCTGCGTCGTGGCCGGAGAGCAAGAGGCGATAAGAACATTTGAAGCCCAAATGAGGGCAAGGCGATTGGTATGCGTCCCGGTTAATATGGCTCATGGCGTTCATTCGCCATTGATGGAGCCGATACGAGATGAACTGGAAAACAGGGTAAGAGAAATAAAGCTGGAAAGTCCCCGGATTCCCTATATATCAAATGTCAGTGGTTCATGGATTTCGGTTCAACAGGCTACCGATCCCCGGTATTGGGGTGAACACATTTGCTCCACGGTCCGGTTTTCCCAGGGCCTCGGCGAATTAGCCAAGAAACATGACGCTGTTTTCTTAGAAATCGGACCGGGAAGGGTGTTAGGTAATATTATCCAACAGCAGATGCGTCCGGCCAATGAAGACCGGGACCAGGACCCGGGGCCGAAGATTATTAATACGATAAAACATCAACAGGAAAAAATGAGCGATGACTATTTCTTATTATCCAGGCTGGGAGAATTGTGGCTTTACGGCATTTCCCTTGACTGGTCGGTTTTATACGGCGAAGAAAAACGATACCGTATTCCCCTTCCTACTTATCCTTTCGATAGAAAACGTTATTGGATCGATCAGGAGTTGCCAACGTTATTAAGTGAATCCCAGTTCCCCGATTCTTCTCCGGTGTTGATGCTGGAAAGAACTACTTTGGATGAAGAAGAATATGAATCGCCCCGCGATGAAATGGAGGAAACCATTGCCCGGTTGTGGCAGGAGTTCCTCGGCTTCGAGCGGATCGGGATCCATGACAATTTTTTCGATATCAATGGAGATTCGCTGACAGCCACCCGGTTGATACCTCGTATCCAGCAAATCTACCCGGTTGAGATCTCCATAAAACAGTTTTTTGAAAATCCCACCATTGCTCACACTGCCGACCTGGTTAAAGAGTTATTGGTGGAAAAAGTAAAAGAACTCTCTGAAGATGAATTGGAAAGAATTTCCAATTTGTAGGTTAGAAACGTGATTTTATATTATAAGAAAATAGGAGGATTAAGAATGTTAAAACAAGCCGCCAATGAAACCAGGGATACAGGACTATCGGAAAAGCAGCGGGCTGCACTTGAAAAACTGATGAAAGGAAAATTAGCAACTGAATTAAAGAAAGATATGATTCCCAGGCGGGAGATTTCTTCTCCTGTTCCTTTGTCTTTTTCCCAACAAAGGCTTTGGGTGTTGGATCGAATGGTTCCCATGAATCCTTTTTATAATCTTCCCTCTGCCTTTCGCTTGACAGTTGAAATCGATCTATCAATATTTGAAAAAGTCCTTAATGAAGTTATTCGGCGTCATGAGTCGCTGCGAACTATTTTCACTGATGAAAACGGGGAACCCCGACAGGTTATTTTGCCGGAACTCAAATTAATTGTAAATTCGATTGACCTGGGGAATTTACCGCGGGAATTGCAACAGGATGAAACAACCAGGATAGCGACTGAAGAGGCAGGAAAACCTTTCGATCTGGAGCATGGCCCCCTGGTGCGGGTGACAATACTCCATTATAGTCGGAATGAGCATATTGTATTATTTACCATGCATCATATTATATCCGATGGTTGGTCGATGGGAGTGTTTATCCGGGAAATGACCGCCATTTATACCGCATTGGCAGCGGGACAGTCGCCGGATATTCCGCAGCCTCCTATTCAATATGCGGATTATGCTGTGTGGCAGCGCCGGTGGATGCAGGGAGGAATATTGGAAAAGCAGCTTTCCTTCTGGAGAGAATTATTGAGCGGTGAACTCCCCATCTTGGAATTCCCCGCTGACCGACAGCGTCCTGCTGTTCCTACTTATCGCGGCGGTTACCAGGTCCTCGAACTCTCCCCAGCTTTGACCATTCAATTAAACGAGTTGAACCGGTTGGAACAATGCAGTTCCTTTATGTCGTTATTGGCGGCTTTCAATGTACTACTATATCGATACTCCGGGCAGGAAGATATTTTGGTAGGATCTCCTATTGCTAATCGTACCAGGCCCGAAGTTGATGGTGTAATCGGATTCTTTGCCAACACATTGGTATTCCGTACTGATCTTTCCGGGAGGCCTACTTTCCGTGAGCTTCTTTACCGGGTTAGAGCCGTGACTTCGGGTGCTTATGATAACCAGGACCTGCCGTTTGAAAAATTGGTGGAAGAATTTCAGCCCGACCGATACATGAGCCATACTCCGCTCTTCCAGGTAATGTTCAATCATGGGAGTACTATAGGGAAAGACAACTCACTCCAGGGCCAGGGCACAGATATCACAAATGTGACGGTTCATAATCGCACCGCCAAGTTCGATTTATGGTTAACTATGCTGCAGCAAGTTGAAGCGATATCCGGCGGCGTCGAGTACAATACCGATATCTTTGAAGATGCCACCATTACTCGTTTTATTGAAAATCTCAAAACTCTTCTTGCCGGGATCGCTGCATGCCCCGATGAGCGGATCGATGATTTACCCGTCATATCGGACGAAGAAAAAATTCAAATCTTATCAGAATGGAACGGTGCAGAAAGAGAATATAATACGCAATGTCTACACCATTCTTTTGAGACCCAGGTGGAAAAGACGCCGGATCATATATCCCTTGTAGGGGCAGGTTCTCAAACCTGCCCTATCACTTTGACCTATAATGTATTGAACGAGCAATCCGATCGTCTAGCCGGGTTATTAATTGAAAGAGGCGTCCTGGCGGACGATGTTGTGGCTATTATGATGGAACGTTCCGTTGAGATGGTAATCGGTTTATTGGGCATATTAAAATCCAGTTGTGCGTATTTGCCCATTGACCCGGAATTGCCCCAGGAGCGCATCGATTATATGTTGAAGGATAGTGGAGCAAAATTTTTAATTAATGAAAAGTTTTTTAGGGGGACAAGGGGGGCGATTTTACAAAAAAGCCCCCCTTGTGACGTTAATCTCGCTTACGTCATCTACACTTCCGGGTCTACCGGCAAACCCAAAGGGGCGGCGATTTCGCATAAAAGTATTTCCAACCGTTTGCAGTGGATGCAGGAGGAATATGGATTGACTGCCACTGACCGGGTGCTGCAAAAGACTCCTTTTAGTTTTGATGTCTCGGTTTGGGAGTTTTTCTGGACGTTAACGACCGGCGCGGTCCTGGTCATGGCAGCGCCCGGTGGGCACAAAGACAGCGCATACCTTGTGGATGTTATTAACCGGGAATGTATTACCACGATTCATTTTGTACCTACCATGTTCAATGTATTCCTGGAGGACCCAGCTATTGGCACGATTCATTCGTTGAAACGGGTGATATGCAGCGGTGAAGTGTTGCCGTTGGAGTATCAGCAGCGTTTTTTTGAAATTTTCGAGGCGGGCGTCGGGCTTCACAATTTGTATGGTCCGACAGAGGCCGCGGTGGATGTGACTTATTGGGCATGTGAGCGGGAAACTCATTGGCGTCATGTTCCGATTGGGTTTCCGGTGGCCAACACGCAGGTATATATATTGGACAAAAATATGAACCCGGTTCCTGTGGGGGTTCACGGTGAATTATATATTGGTGGGGTCCAGGTGGGTAGGGGGTATGTCAACCGGCCGGAATTAACCGAAGAAAAGTTTTGTATAGTAAAAAGTTTTTCAGGGGGTGCAGGGGGGCGGCTTTTCAAAAAAGCCCCCCTGCTGCTTTACCGCACCGGCGATCTGGCGCGTTGGTCATCAGATGGTACGATTGAGTTTATTGGGCGGTTGGATTACCAGGTCAAGGTCCGGGGTTTTCGTATTGAATTGGGTGAAATCGAATCGAATTTAAGGGAGCATGAAGCGGTAGCGGATGCAGTGGTATTGGCGAGGGAAGAGGAACCCGGCTCGAATGAGAAAAAATTGACGGCCTACGTCGTTCCTACGGAGCAGTATTGGATGCTTCAGCAAGCAACAGGGATTCCCGGGAAAACCCTGGGGGATGAGCAGGTGAATGATTGGCAGGAAGTGTTTGACGACGCTTATACTAAAGACGCGAGACAGGAGACGGAGGATCCCACGTTTAATATAATCGGTTGGAACAGCAGTTATACCGGCGAAGCGATTCCAGCGGAAGAGATGCGCCTGTGGGTTGATAATACGGTGGAGAGAATTCTCTCATTAAAGCCTGAAACAGTGATGGAAATCGGCTGCGGAACCGGGTTATTTCTTTTCAGGGTAATCTCTTTTTGCAAGCGTTTCATCGGGACGGATATTGCGCGGCAGGGATTGAACTACATCCGGGGCCAGTTGGACAGGATGAGAGCAAATATGCCTGAATCGGACAACCTGGCGGAAGTGGAGCTTTTACACCGCGGCGCCCATGTATTTGATGGCATTGAGAAGGGGAGCCTGGATATGGTGATACTCAATTCGGTTGTCCAGTATTTTCCCACAGTGGATTACCTGGTAACGGTATTAGCTGGGGCCGCGGAACTAATCAAACCGGGAGGGCATATTTTCATTGGCGATGTTCGTAATCTCCTGCTGCTGGAAATGTTTCACACCTCGGTGGAAACTTACCATGCAGACGCCGGCGTCGCCGGGGAACAATTGCGCCGGCGTGTGTTGAACCGGATGGCCCTGGAACAGGAACTGGTCATTGATCCGGCTTTTTTTGCCGCTTTCACACATGAATATCCCCGGATAAAAAAGGTTGAATTATTACATAAATATGGCCGTTATACCAATGAACTCTCCACATTCAGGTATGATGTTATCCTTCATATTGGCAACCCTGGGGATGAGTATCCTGGAATTCAGCCCGATATTATCGTGGATTGGAACCATGATAAACCGGACGCTGAAGCCCTTTGCCGGATGATAATGGAACTAAAAACCGAACCGGGAACAGTGGCCGTTACCTGCGTTCCGGATGCAAGGACCAACACGGAAATTGGCTTCTTTCCCGACGATTTCCTGGAATTAAGCAAGAAGCTGCCTTATCAAGTCTCTGTATCACTCACTTCAATACCGGGAGCGCAAGGAACCTTTGATGTAATATTCGCGCATCATACAATTCCCATCTCCCGAGTAGTCGTCACTTTCCCTGCTCACAAGTTGTCTCCTGTTTTGCCCTGGAATTCTTATTCCAATAATCCCTTGATGCTCAAAATCTCAAGTAAGTTGGTCCCGGAATTGCGTGGATTTTTGAAAGACCGATTACCCGAGTATATGACGCCCTCAAATTTTGTGCTCATCGATCGCCTCCCCCATACTCCCAGTGGGAAACTGGATCGCAGATCGCTTCCGGAGCCTGTCCAGGCGACAGTAAGTAGTGATAAAGTCTTTGTTGAACCTTCTACGGAGTATGAAATCGCGTTGGCAAAGATATGGGCAGGTGTGCTCAATCTTGAAAAAGTCAGCGTCACTCATAATTTTTTTGAACTGGGTGGGGATTCAATAAAAGCCATCCAGGTGGTTTCAAGGGCCAATAAAGTAGGAATCCAGGCGACGGTCCAGCTTCTTTACCAGAACCAGAATATTACCGAGCTGGCGGCGACGCTGGAAAAAATCCAACCGGGCGAAACAACGAATAAACTGTTTGCATCCGCTGGGGCCACATTTACCATCGACCAGGAAAAAATCCGGGCTCAATTACCCGCCGACGCGGAAATCGAATTTATCTGGCCGGTCACGTTCCAACAGCAGCATATGCTGGAATGCCTGGAAAATCAAACTGAACCTGATCCGGGATTGTACTTAATACATTCTCTGAATTTGCCAAGGCAGTTTGATTTTAAGCCGGAGGTTTTTAGAAAAGCCCTGGCTAAAGTCACTGCTCATCGTACGCTTTTACGATCTGTTCTTCTCTGGAAAGGTTTGGAAGAGCCTGCCCAGGTAATTTTAAAAAATGGGGAAATCCCTCTTATTTATGAAGATTTGAGCCATTTGGAGTTGGCGGAGCAGCGGCAGGCGTTTCAGGACCTTATCAATAAAGAATGGCGTCGGGGAATCGATCGAGGCAAGCCGACTGCTATCCGCGTGACAGCGGTCAAACTGGCCGAGGGATTATTCCAGTTTTTCTTTACCTCTGATTATATTCGTTTTGATGGATGGAGTTCCGGTATTATCAACTTTGAAATCATTACGTGTTACCTGGCCATGCGAATGGGACGCGATTTAAAATTAATCAAAGATTATAGCTATCCATCTTACCTTAGCGTATTACGAAACCAGGATATAGGGGCTGCAAAAATGTATTGGCTATCGGCTTTTGAAGGATACCGGGCGTCTCCGGCTTCCCTCATCAAGCGTTTCCCTTGTAATGTCCCTAAAACGGTCAATGAATTCGCCAGGCAGAATGAGTATGTTTCTGTTGATATTACGGCGCGGATCGATCAATTTTTGAAAAAGTATCACCTGGTTTACAGTTCTTTGATATATGGAATTTGGGGCATGCTTATGGGGCGTTATGCTAATGAAAGTGATGTTGTATTTGGTATTATTTATTCAGGAAGAACCTTTGCTGCTGAAGAAAACATTGAAGTCATGGTGGGGAATGCCCTTAATGTCTTACCTATTCGATTGAAAATTGATCCTAATAAACCTTTATTACAATGGCTTAAGGAAATTTTCCAGGAGCAGGCTTTTGCCAATAGTTTTGAATATACTCCCCTGGATCAACTCAAGGAATGGTTGGGTTTGCCGCGCCGGGAACTCCTGTTTGATAGTTATATTGTGATCCAGAATTTACCGGGGCCGAATCCTGATGAAACCATCGATGATAAACAATATGTTGAAATGCTAAAAAGCAGCGGCCAGGCGACAAAAAACAAAAAAATAGGTGAGATTCCCGCTAATCGTAGAAATACCCATGCATTCTTTGCAAAAATGGAATATCCACTCAGGGTGGATGTTTATATGCCGGGCCAGTTATGTTTAGTATTTACTTATTATAGAAATTTTCTTGCAGATTCCGTATTGAAAGGGTATATAGAGAATATGGTGATGTTATTGGAAACTATTACCCTGGATCCATATCTGACTGTTGGAGAGCTGATGGGTCGGATTGATCCGGGGAAATATCCCGTGGCTGAGAATTTCGAAGAAGTGGAGTTTGTATAATCGTTTCCCGGTTTCTTTTGTATTTGTGGAAATGCAGCAGGAATTCTAACATCGGAATGTGATCTTGTTCCTGGCGCCGCCCGCTTGAAATTATTTTTCCTTTAGGGTATTATTTAACATGAATTTTAATAGCCGCGAAGGTCCCGGCGGGACACCCATAAAGAGCGAAGGACCGCGAATAAAAAGCCTTGGTGGCAACATAAGGAATCGCTATGACTGAAATTACCATTCTTCACCTGTCCGACATCCATTTTAGGAAGAAGAAGGACGAGAAAAATGAAACCTTTCGTGGGAAGGTACAGGAAAGGTTAGTGGAGGCCGTGACCGGCCATTTAAAAGAACATAAAAACCTTGATTTTGTGGCCATTACCGGGGACATTGCCTTTTCCGGGAAGAAAAAGGAGTATGACGAGGCCCTGGAATTCCTGGGCAAACTGAAAAAGGTATTGCCGAAAGGAACCGAGTTCCTGGCCGTTCCCGGCAACCACGACGTGGACCGCGATGAAATCGATGAGTTTTTTTCCATAAAAGAGAATATTATCGCGAAAGACCTTACCGATAAGTTCCTGGAGAATGAACAGAAAGTAAAGGATTGTATTAATATTAAATTCAACGCCTTTCGCCAATTCATCGATTACTTGAATCCCGGCCTGTACCAAAACAAAGAGGATTATTTTTGGGTGAAGAATTACAAAAAGAAGGAGGTTGCCTTTCTCGGTCTCAACAGCGCCTGGGCGTGCGAAGGGGACAAGGACCCCTTACATATCGCCCTGGGATTTCCCCAGGCCGTGACCGCCCTGGATAATGCCAAAGACATGACCAATAAAATAGTCCTGCTTCATCATCCCTTGTTCAATTGTTTCGAGCTAAAGGATTTCAATAAGTGGAGCGGCGAAATATTCGAAAAATGCCCATTGATTCTTCACGGCCATGTCCATTTCGACAATGCATTGGGTTTAAATACTCCGTCGGCTTCCTGTATATCCATTGGGGCCAATGCTGTATATACCCATGACGGCTATATCGGGTTCCAGTTTATACAGGTTTCCTTTGGCAAAGATCGAACGTCTGTCCGTGTATGGCCCTACAAACTGGTGACGCAAGAGCAAATCAATTTTCTCGCGGATACCACCCGGTGGAAGGGACAGAAAGGCAAAGCTTATTACGATATCGAAACAAAGGCCGCTGGCAAGGAAAAGGAAAATATTTCCGCTTCTCTTGCCCCGCTGCAAATCCCGGCCCAATACCGGGAGTGGGTGGTGCGTCTCCATTCGACAATGGATACCGGCCAATTGGACCCTAACGGTAAAGCCCTTCATGTTCCCTTGCCCGAAGTGTATATACCCATTGAAACGGCCAATCCGTTTAATAAGCCCAAGGAAGGTAAGTTAGGGAATGAACAAAAGGAACAGCCATTCATCGACATCGAGAAACTCCTGGGACGCAAGAATTGTGTGTTGCAGCAAGGTCCGGCCGGCATGGGAAAAACCACCTTAATCAAACACCTGGCTTATACGATTACTTCGGGAGTAGGGGAGGTTTCCTTAAGCGGGTATTTGCCGGTGGTGGTATTATTAAAAGACCTCTGGCCGCTTTATGACCTTTATGATAAAGAGCCGGGGACGGCCATGGATTTCAAAACCCTCCTGGCTTCCTATCTTGAAAAGCACGTCGTTGGTCTCACCCCGGTGGAAGTGGAACAATATTGCTCCCGTGAGCGGGCCCTGTTTTTGATCGATGGCC